>DAOWNM010000258.1 GCA_030642565.1 Bacteroidota bacterium
GGAGATGGGTGTTCCCGGACTTGACCCTACCTTTGTGGGAATCGAGGCAGAAATGATAGCTCTTCGCAAGGGGGTTGCTTCTAAATATCCCAATATTGAAGGTATCGCTCCCCTGAAAGATGAGACTGCAAGGTTTGTAAAAATGTTTCTGGATATCGATGTAGAGCCGATGCACTGTGTCCCAACAGTGGGCTCAATGATGGGAGGTATGGCTGCATTTATGGTGGTGAATCGCTCTGATCAACACCGGACCGGAACCCTGTTCCTGGATCCGGGCTTTCCTGTACAGAAACAGCAGTGCCTGGTGCTGGGACACCAGTTTGGATCATTTGATCTGTATGATTTCAGGGGTAAGAAGCTGCGCCAGAAAATGGAGGAGGAGATTAAAAAGGGGCAATACTCCTCCATCCTCTATTCAAATCCCAACAATCCATCATGGATATGCCTGAACGAAGAGGAGTTGAACATCATTGGTGAGATTTCAATGAAACATGATGTTACTGTGATTGAGGATCTGGCCTATTTCGGTATGGATTTCAGGAAGGACCTTTCAAATCCGGGAGTTCCACCTTTTCAGCCTACCGTTGCCAGATATACGGATAACTACCTGCTTCTGGTATCCAGCTCTAAAGCATTCAGTTATGCAGGTCAGCGCATTGGGATGATGATTATATCGCCCCGACTGTACGATAGAAAATATCCCGACCTGAAGAGGTATTACTCTTCCGAAAAATTTGGTCATGCCATGATTTATGGAGCACTCTACGCGTTATCAGCGGGTGCTTCACACACAGCACAATATGCTCTTGCGGCCATCTTTAAGGCTGTCAATAATGGCACATACAACTATATCAAGGAGGTAAGAGAGTATGGGAAAAAGGCAGCCATTATGAAGGCCATGTTCCAGAAATACGGATTTAGTATTGTTTATGATATGGATATAGATGAACCCATCGCCGATGGATTCTATTTCACCCTCTCCTACCCGGGGTTTAATGGCTCTCAATTGGTGGAGGAGTTGCTCTATTACGGGATCAGCGCCATCTCTCTGGAGATCACAGGGAGTAGCCGGACAGAAGGATTAAGAGCCTGTGTATCACAGGTTAGAAGGGATCAGTTTCCGGTATTAGAGGAGCGGCTGAAGCGTTTCAGCAAACACCACTCCATCCCGAAATAGTTATTTTTATCCCTAATTAAAAGCATCGTGGTAAACCTGTCCAAGAACAGTTAAGAAGGTATTTGAGAATTGTTACATTTGAAAATTGTACTTTAAAATAGCATAGCATGGCAAAAGCAAAAGGAGCCATAGTGGTTGATGTGGAGAGGTGTAAAGGCTGTCAGATCTGTATGGTGAATTGTCCAACCGATACCATTGGAATGGCCGAAGAGGTGAACGGAAAAGGGTACCACTATGCCTATATGAAAAACCCGGAGAATTGTACGGGTTGTACCAATTGTGCAGTGGTGTGCCCCGACGGTGTGATCACAGTATACCGGGTTAAACAGAACTAAAGTAATGTAGTATGAAGGAATTGGCATTAATGAAGGGAAACGAGGCTATTGCTGAAGCGGCCATCAGGGCAGGAGTGGATGGCTATTTTGGATACCCCATCACGCCGCAATCGGAGGTAATGGAGTATCTGATGCTTCAAAAACCGGAAGAGCGGACTGGCATGGTGGTCTTGCAGGCAGAGAGTGAGGTGGCCTCGATCAATATGGTTTACGGAGCAGCAGGAACAGGAAAAAAGGTAATGACATCCTCTTCGAGTCCGGGTATCAGCCTGATGCAGGAAGGTATCAGCTATATCGCAGGTGCTGAACTTCCATGCCTGATTGTGAATGTGGTCCGGGGAGGACCCGGACTGGGAACCATACAACCTTCACAGGCCGACTATTTTCAATCCACCAAGGGAGGGGGGCATGGTGATTATCGACTGATTGTTCTGGCTCCTGCTTCGGTCCAGGAGATGGCTGATTTTGTGGACCTGGGGTTTGAACTGGCTTTCAAATACAGAAATCCGGCCCTGATTCTTTCGGATGGTTTGATTGGCCAGATGATGGAGAAGGTGGAGCTGCCTCCGCAGAAAGAGAGGGTCACCGAATTTGACCAGTCGTGGGCAATTACCGGGAAAACAAAAGAGCGGGAGCGTAATATCATTACTTCACTGAATCTTGATCCCGATCTGCAGTATGAACATAACCTGAAGCTGCAGGCGAAATATAAAAGCATGGAGCAGGATGTGATGTTTGAAAAGTTTGCATGCGATGATGCCGAATTTCTGATGGTGGCCTATGGCTCCAGTGCCCGGATCTGTCAGAAGGTAGTGGAATTAGCCAGGGGCAGGGGTAAGAAGGTTGGTCTGTTGCGCCCGCAAACCCTTTTCCCATTTCCAACCGAAGAGATTGCCCGGATGGCCAGAAAAGTGAAAGGGATGATGGCAGTGGAGCTAAGTGCCGGACAGATGGTTGAGGATGTGAAACTGGCTGTAAACGGCAGGGTGCCCGTGAATCATTACGGGATGGCGGGTGGAAAGATCCATTCGCCTGATGATGTATTAAAAGCAGTAGAAGAAAAATACATAGGAGGATACTAGATGGAACTTAAAGAGATCACCAGGCCGGAAAACCTGGTTTACAGACGCACACCGCTGATGACCGATGCAACTCTCTCCTATTGTCCGGGTTGTGGTCATGGTACCGTCCACCGACTGATCATGGAGGTGGTAGAGGAGATGGGAATTCAGGAGGATACCATCGGGATTGCCCCAGTGGGATGTTCTGTCCTTGCATATGATTTTATGGATGTGGACTTCTCCCAGGCGGCGCACGGTCGTGCTCCTGCAGTGGCCACAGCAATCAAACGGCTCTGGCCCAATAAATTTGTTTTTACCTACCAGGGAGACGGGGATCTGGCGGCCATAGGGACCGCGGAGACTATTCATGCCTGTAACCGGGGTGAGAACATCACCATCTTTTTTGTGAACAACGGAATTTATGGGATGACCGGGGGTCAGATGGCGCCCACCACCCTGGAGGGGATGAAATCTTCTACTTCACCATATGGACGGAACAATAAGACCATGGGTCCACCCTATAAGATCACTGAGCTGATTGCACAGCTTGATGGCACCCATTATGTCACCCGCCAGGCCGTTCATAAGCCGGGGCCGGTGCGAAAAGCTAAAAAGGCGATCCGGAAGGCTCTGGAGGTGCAGAAGGAGAAAAAGGGAATCTCCTTTATAGAGTTTGTATCCAATTGCAATTCGGGTTGGAAAATGACTCCTGTTGATTCCAATATTTGGATGGAGGAACATATGTTCCCCTTCTACCCAATGGGGGATATTAAAGTAGATGGGAAATTGGTTAATGGTTAATAGTTATTAGATATGACGGAAGAGATCATTATTGCAGGTTTCGGGGGACAGGGAGTCCTCTCCATGGGTAAGATCCTGGCTTACTCCGGGATTATGCAGGACCAGGAGGTAAGCTGGATGCCATCGTACGGTCCCGAAATGCGCGGGGGTACGGCCAATGTTACCGTGATTTTAAGTGACGATCGGGTCAGTTCACCTGTACTGCAGAGTTATGATACGGCCATCCTGCTCAATCAGCAATCGTTGGATAAGTTTGAACCCATGGTGAAACCGGGAGGCCTGATTATCTACGATCCAAATGGTATCACCCACCATCCCGAGCGGAATGATATCCGGATCTTCCAGGTTGAAGCTACTGAGGAGGCTATTCGTATGAAGTCGCCCATCACCTTTAATATGGTGGTGCTCGGTGCCTATATCAAGGTAAATCCGGTGGTCGATTTCGATAATGTGATCAAGGGGCTTCGTAAATCCCTTCCCGAAAGGCACCATCACCTGATTCCCGTCAATGAAAAGGCAATTCAACGGGGTATGGAGATCGTCAAAGAGGCAACTTCGTCATATTCAACTCGTCGCTGAACCCGCTACTTCGCACCAGCTAAGGCTTCCTCTTCAATACGGTAGGACTTTCCAGGCTGTGCAAGCATGAATACCCTACTTATTTTTCTTAATAACCGTAAAGTGGCTATGGGTTCTGTTTTCACCGTCCACCTTAATTCTAATAAAGTAA
>DAOWNM010000318.1 GCA_030642565.1 Bacteroidota bacterium
ACGTGTAAGATACAAGCTGCAGTCAATGAATAGAATCCCATAAACATGGGAGATTGCGAAATCTGTTTAATAAAACCTTTGTGGGGACCACCACCGATTGAGTAATCCAGTAGTTCTTAAACTATTATTTTATCCGGGCCCACTTTTCAATATAGTAGCTGCCACTTGTAATGACTTCTCCGTTATCATCCACAGGCCAGGTCTGGATAATTGTATCCTTCTTGAATTCTACTAATAGTTTTACCGTTTGATCCAGGTACTGTGGCGCACTATGATATTGTACATTCTCTTCGTACCTGTTACCTTCCAGTGTATATGTCCCTCCGCCATAATTCTGTGTAAAACCCGAATCTTGTTCAAACCTGCCCAGAAGAACCCAGTACTCTCCTGACCATATTTTTATTTCAGTTCCTTTGGAGGTGCCTGGATATAGGACGGTTGTCTTCCCTTCGGAAATTTCATATTCATAAGCCAGTTTCCATTCTCCTTCCAGGGGAGATTTTTTCTCCTGTGTACAACCTCCAATGATCATATAGATGATCAGACCAAGCATAAGTGTTTTTTTCATGGTGTCAGGTTTTAATTGTTGGTTTAGGATTTGACAGGGATCTGTCTGATTCAAAGATACAAATAACAGCTGTTTGTCCCTTTTCCTTAACTTCATTCCATGAAACGTATACTTCTGACCCTTGTGGGCATCTCTCTGTCAATGGCTGTTTTTAGTCAGCTGGTCCGGGGAACCGTGCTGGACCAGGAGACCCGGGAGCCCGTTGACTTTGCATCGGTTTTTTTCGATGGTACTTTCGTTGGGACCACCACCGATGAGAAAGGTTGTTTTAAACTGGATGTAACTAAATACAGATCCAGACCCCTGACTATCAGTGCCATCGGGTATTACTCAAATTTAATCACTGAATTCATCCCGGGGAAAACACACCAGGTATTGTTGAAACCCCGGGTATTCGAGATTGAAGAGGTGTCGGTCAGCGCCAAATCCCTTGCAAGGAAAAGAAGGGCCTGCCTGAAGATATTCAGAGCGGAGTTCATCGGTCTCACCAACAATGCACGGAGGTGTTCTATCCTGAACGAGAAGGACATCACTTTTAACTATAACAGTGACGGTGATACCCTGAAGGCTTTTGCTTCAATGCCCATTCGGATTCAGAATCTTGCCCTGGGTTATGAAGTTACCTACTACCTCGACAGGTTTGAATATGACCGGAATGGAAAGAATCTCGCTTTTACCGGGAACATCATATTCAACAGGGACCTGAACCAGGGAGAAACCTATAAGAAATCGTTTACCCGGAGGAGAAAGTACGCCTTTGCAGGATCGCGGATGCACTTTTTCAGGACTCTCTGGTACGATGGCCTTTCAACATCTCCTTTTACAGTCAGGGACAGTATCAGTAAGGAGCTAACATACAATCAGATTGTAGTGAAGGATGAACGGGGAAGGAGCTACCTGACATACACTCAGGGACTGGATATCTATTACTATTCGATCTATAGTTTCATCATCTTCCTTGAGAAAGAGGCCTATTTCGACCGGGATGGCTTCTTCGATCCGGCGGCCATCAAGTGGGGAGGACGTATGTCAACACCCCGTATCGCCGACTGGCTGCCCTATGAGTATTCAGTCGGTGATTAAGCTCGTAAGGTCGCTGGCAACTACAAACTCAGAATTGCCCAGGCATACCTCCCCCGTATTGGTAATCCCCTCTACAATAACTTTGTAGCGGGAGTGATCATCGGAGGTAAAAAAGGAGACTGCTGCCTCTCCATCTTCCAATTCGATACCGGGGTTCCAGTAGAGAGTAATCCGGCGGTCCGGCATTTCTGAATAGATATTATCCGGAGTATAGGCAGGAGCGTAAAATTTGCGATAGGAGGAGAATCCCATAATCCGGCTCGACAGCGTCCCCTGGACATAGTGGCTGTATCCCCCCTCTCCCCCTTTTTTTGTAAATACCGAGATGACCCCGCCTGCTCCGCGGGTTCCAAATACCGCTAGTTTGCCTACATCATAGTGCTTGATTAATTCAACGACATCCACATCACTCATGGGAATGGACAACAGTATCTCTTTTTCGGTTGGGACCCCGTTCAGAAGGAAGAGTTTGCCTGAAGATCCTTCTATGAAGCTTATTGGAGGCCCTTTCAAACCACCCACATGCGCTTGCAGATAGTCGAAGACAGTATGGTAGTGGTAATCCTTTTCGGTGATCTTAAAGGAGTCCATGGGTTTTCCATAGATCCGGTGATGCCCGTCATCGACATGTTTGTACTTGCTACGCACGGTGACCTCCGGGAGCAGAATGGATCCAGTTCTCAAGCTGTAATTCCGGAGCGCTGTTTCATTGAAATATTGTTGCTGGTAGAGCCTCACCGGGAACTCGGTCAGCCGCCTGGGAACCGGGAGAAAGGGTGCCGGGACATCAGGCCCGATATGGTCGACCGGATCGAGAAATACCTCGGTATAGAGGCTTCCCTTGCTGTTGTACCCCTGGATAAACAGGGCAGCAGTATCGGGAAAATAGAGACCATGGAAAGAGAACCTTCCCTGTCTGTCCGTTGCAGTCCGGTCGGTAAAATGACCCTGGCTGTTGAATATATTGCAGACCACCACTCCGTCGATGACCGGTTTTTTGCTAAACGCTCTTTTCACCTCTCCGTTTATGGTGATCCCTGCCGATTGTTGAATATCCATGGCCAGCTCTTCAGAGGTCATGGTATTCCAGAGGTAGTTGCTCCACCCCTGGGTCAGCATCAGCAGATCCAGTTTTTCGCCTGAGGAGTGCTGTTCATCATCCAGAAAAAATTCAGAGGGTGATTCAACAAGGCCTTTGAGCTCCGAATTGATCAGCAGCCAGGAGCGGATATCCAGAGACTTTCCCTGATCATCCACGGCATTGGCGGCCACCACCGATAAGGAGAGACTGGACCAGGCCATGCCTCCCAGCTCTTCCTCCTCACTCAGGTGGAGTGTCACCGGACTCCGGGTGCTGTAAGTTGCCTGGTCTG
>DAOWNM010000002.1 GCA_030642565.1 Bacteroidota bacterium
CCCGCAATGGCCCTGTTTCTTACCTGGATGGTACCGGAGAGCCACTCTGTTGGGTAGAACTCCAGGTCGAGACGATTGTGGAGACTGTTCTCCCAGAGCCAGTTGTCGGGAATGTGATAAAGGGTCTGCATATCGGAGAGGTATCCGCTAAAGGTCATCTTCTCCTGACCCTTCACACCGGCTGGAATCAGCAATACAACAAACAGTATCTTGACGGACCTGTCGCGCATCGCCTTTTAATTCTTTCGCTCATCCGATATCACCTGTCCATCCTCAATAGTAATTACCCGTCTTGCCTTCTTTACCACCCGGGCATCGTGGGTAGAGAAGATAAAGGTGATTCCCTCCTCCCTGTTGAGCTCTTCCATGATATTGAGCAGGGTTTCGGTCGATTTGGAGTCCAGGTTAGCGGTAGGTTCATCGGCCAGGACGAATTTAGGTTTGGAGGCCAGTGCACGTGCTACGGCCACCCGCTGCTGTTGTCCGCCCGAGAGTTTCGCCGGCCTGCTGTTGATCCGGTCCTCCAGCCCCACGGCCTTCAGCAGCTCCAGGGTTCGTTCGTCCCGCTCTTTTTTGTTCCACTTCTGCAGGTTCATGATAAATTCCACATTCTCTTTGGCTGTCAGCACCGGGATCAGGTTATAGGACTGGAATACAAAACCGATATTCCTCATACGAAAATCGATAAGACCCGACGATTTAAGTCCGGCCAGGTTGATGTGATCCACGATAATCTCTCCTTCGGTGGGACTGTCAAGGCCGCCAATCAAATTCAGCAGAGTGGTCTTTCCCGAACCGGAAGGGCCCACAATGGCAGCGAAATCCCCCTCCTCAAAATCGAGTGAAATGTCATTCACAGCATGTACCTTCACTTCCGAGCTGTTATATATTTTGTGTACGTTTTTGATCTCTAATACTTTCATGACTTCTGGTTTATCTGTTGGTGATTGGGATTTATTCAGTTCTCAGTGCTTCCGCCGGATCCAGTTTCAGGGCTTTCAGTGCCGGATAGATGGAGGAGAGAATGCCGGTGATAATGATCAGGATGGTTACCATGACAAAAAAGAGGGGTGATATGACCGGGTAGATATGCGCAGTGTAGCCCATGGCCTCCATACCCTCCTGGTAACTGGCGAAATTGATTCCATTCCGGGCAGTCAGAACGATCACTGCCTGGCTGATCACCATTCCAACAATCCCACCCACAAGGGAGAGAAAGACAGATTCCAGCATGATCATATTGAATACCCTCTTTTTATTCATCCCAATGGCAGTGAGCATGCCCAGCTCTTTGGTTCTCTCCAGCACCACCATCAACATGGTATTGACAATTCCAAAGGCGAGTGCAGCCAGGATGATAACCATAAAGATGGTATATACCTTCTGGATCATATCGGTCATCATAGCCAGGTCGGGCTGGATCTCTTTCCAGTTCATCACCTCCAGGTCTGGCAGTTTCTCTGAAAGAGTGGTGCTAATCTCCGTGGCGGACTGCATATCCTCAAGCTTAATAATCATTTGGTGGAACTGGTCAGGTGCCAGGCCTGTCAGCTGAAGCAGGTCGCTGTTTTTGACCAGGATATGGCTCATTTCAAACATGGAATTCCTGATATCAAAGATCCCGGCAATTCTGAACACCGCCCCTGTCTGCATCTGCTCGTTGTCAAGAAAGGTCAGTGTCATCCTGGAGCGCTGCCTGAATGACCACGCTTCCTCGCGGATCACTCTCCCATAATCGCGTTGCTCTTTCAGAGTAAGCACCCCTTTTATCTCTTTTTGGAATGATTTTTCACTTTTGAAGCGGTAACCAACAAATGGCCGGAGTTTTTCCATAACACTCAGGGGCACCTCTTTTCTAACCAGGGCCTCAAGTACCGGCTCATCGATGCGGTACCTGATAATATTTAACTCTTTTGCCAGATCCTCTCCAATATAGGCCAGGAGATGCCGGCTCTCCTCTTCAAAAAAATCACCTGTTCCCGGGATGGTGGTCTCATAAAGTCTGAATACCGTTTTTTCCTTTTCGGGGTCGATTCCCAGGATCTGTACGCCGGCACTCTTGGTAGCTGTATTGGCCATCCCGGTGATAATTGTACGGAAGGTGACTGCTGTTATGCCGGGGGTCGCTTCGATGGTTTGAAGGAGATGATCCGGTTGGTCCAGGGTGAGCTGGATATCATAATTATCCCGAAACGCCGGATCATTGATATGTATGTGTGAAATCTCATCGTTCAGGGCGGCATCGACCCGTTGCTCGATAGCACCGTTCATGATGGCTATGGCAAAGACACCTCCAAAGATTCCAATGGTGACGGAGATGATCACCACCAGGCTGCGGACCTTGTTCCGCCAGACGTTTTTCCAGGCTGTTTTCCAGATCATATCATTATGCTCTTAATGCGTTTACCACTTTCATTTTAAAAATCTTTTGCACCGGGTAGCCGATGGAGAGGAAGACCATCAGGATCACGATAAAAATCTGCCAGAGATAATAGGTATCAATGCCCTGGAAGACAAACTGGGGCTCTAGTCCATAGTCCTCGAACATCTTTGCCATCTCACCTTTGAAGATAAGCGGATGTTCCACTCCATAGAGGATCAGGGCCGATGCAATCACAGCCCCGGCCAGAATCCCCATAAACCCGATCAGCAACATCTCAAGGGTCATGACAGTGGCCAGCTTCTTTTTCTGCATGCCGATGGCCACCAGCACTCCAAATTCCCGTTTCCTCTCGGCAGTGAGCATCAGGACTGTTCCAAAGACCCCGAATGCTATTACCAGGTAGAGGATTCCGATCATGATCATTCCGCCTTTATCGTCTGCATCCATCTGCGAAACCATCACTTCATTCATCTCTCTCCATCCCATCACCCGCTGCTCCACGGAAATAACGGCAGTGATTCTGCTTATGGTCTCTTCTATAGCTTTGTCCTCATTGTCATGTACCGCCAGGGCGAGAGAGGTGAAGTGCTCTTCTGCATTATAGAGCTCCTGGCACACATCCAGTGGAAGGTAGACGATCTTATTGTCAATATCGGGCAGAGGTAGTTTTACGATACCCTTGATTTCATATTTGCCGGCAGCGGTAGTGGCGTGGTATCCCTGGCTGATAAGGACAATGGTATCGCCAATGCCAAGCTGCAGGTATTGCGAAAGTTTATCGCCTACCCAGACCCCCGGTTTGCCCATGTAAATGGAACCGTTGTTAAAAACTGTATGCTCTTTGATGGCCGGCATCACCTGCGAAGCCTCCTTGTCGGCGATTCCCAGGTCGAGCTGTAACCTGGAGGCGTTGGTGTAGGCACTGTTTTCGAAGAGCCCTGCCAGCTCCTTTACCTTCTCGGGAATATTGGGATCTTTATCTATTCTTTCTATGGATTCGGGAGTAAGCCTGTACTTTACCATTCTCTCTGAGATGTTAGAGAGGTAGTGCTCCTTTTCAGGGTCCACCCCCATCACCAGTACCCCTTTGGTCTGGGGACCATTGGAGGCTAGTGCAAAGGATTCGAACCGTGGAATGGTAGCCTCCACATTTTCATCTGCAAGAAGCTGCTGTTCCAGTTGATTGTCGTAAATGAAGGTGTTATCCACGATCTTTTCATCCCAGAAGTCCTTGTGTTGAACCTGGATATAGCCGGTGTAGGATTCAATAGCATTTTTATACATGTGATCGTAGGAGCCCCGTTGAAGCGAGCGGAAAAAGAGGGCAAAAAGGACAGCCAGGAAGACCGATGCCGCAGTGATAAGTGTTCGGCGCCTGTTCCTCCAGAGGTTTCGCCAGGCAAGTATCAGATTGTTCATAACCGGTAGTTTATCATTGTGTTTACCTTACGCGTTTCATATTTTGTTGCGAAAAGAAACTCTCATTGATGGTTTTGTTAAACTGGATCTTCCTGATCTCAATGATGGTCATATGCCCTTCCTCTTCGGATGGGACCAGTTCGATTCGCGAAGGAATCAGGCGGCCATCCATGCTCTTGATTTCAGAGCCTGTCTCGGTCCGCACCAGGTAACCATCTTCATCATAGAGTTCCGATTTCAGAAAGAGAAAATCCTTTTTGTCGATCCAACGCATCTGGTGTCCCCATATGACTGCCGCATCCTCTTTGGCCACCATTTTGATCTTATAGCAGATGCGGCCATCCAGCTCCTCCTCCCCAACTATTTCATGGTTATAGTCGTTAACCACGGAGGACTCTTTAAGGATATCATCATTGGTATAGTCGGAGCCCATCCAGCCCTGCGACATCATGGAGGGGGGGAGCTTGATCAGCCGGCCGATTATGGGGTTCCAGCTCCACATCTCGTTCTGTCGTTTCAGGAAGGACTGTCCCTTGTCACGGGCAGGGGCTGTGATCAGCGTCAGGGCAAACTCCTTTCCACTGGTCCAGTTTTTAAATTCGATGGTGCGCTCCCAGGTGGGCCTGACAATGGTCATGGCCATCACACTGGTGCTGGTTTTTTCTCCATTGAACTTCTCATCAGCTTTCCGGACAATCTCTCTGGGAGAGAGCTCCTGGCCCGCTGCAGACATGAATATGCCGGTAATCAGCAAGAGAGCAAGAATTGATGAATTTTTATTCATAACATTTATTGGTTTATTTGGTATACATCTTAATGAGTCGGTTTTCAAATTTTGTCATCAGCTCATCGGGGAATTGATAGACAGGGTATGCGTATATCAACAATATTCCAAATCCCTCTATCAGGGCTGCAAAGGTGACCATCTCCAGGGCAGGATCCTCAAATCCCCGGTTTTCGAAATATTGCATCAACATGGACATGGATTTCTCCATTGACAAAGCAATGGTTTTATCCTTGAGGAGCTCTTTCACATTGGGCTGAAGAAGGAGACTGATAAAGAGGATCCAGTACTCCAGGTTGCTTCGGGTTGCCGCAAAGACTTTCCGGATAAAGCCCTCCATCTCTTCAGGTTCCAGGCTCCCGTCGTGATTGGGGTCAAACAAGTCCATCATCTCACTCATGCCGTGTTCAACGATGGCTGCAAGTAACGCCTCCTTGCTTTTAAAATAGTTGTACATCAATCCTTTGGAAATGCATGCTTTGGAAGCCAGCCGGGAGATGGAGGTGTGTCCGTATCCCTCTAACGCAAAGAGTTTCAGGGCCACTTCCATGATCTGCAGCCGGCGCGATTCGCGAATCTCTTCAAACTGTTCCGGTGTTCGTGGTGACATAACTCTTTTGACTGAACGTTCAGTCAAATATAACATACTATAGATACGAAATGAAAAATTTTCACCGGTTTTTTTCATTTATGCTGTAACTTTCCGGAAAGAGCTTCGTCTTATTTACACTTACCAGGCTGGTAAAATGACGGTAGAGGAGTACAACAAGGCAGTGGATGCTTACGCAGATAATCTCTACAGGTTCGTATTAAAGAACCTGAGGGATGATGCTATGGCAGAAGATATCATCCAGGATTCTTTCGAAAAGTTATGGATGAAACTGGAGGATGTGAGCGCACTGAAGGTGAAAAGTTACCTGTTTACTTCGGCATATCATACCATGATCGATTATATCCGAAAGGAGAGAAGGTATGTGGATATGGATCCTGCAGGATATGAATTATCTCATTCGGGGCACTATTCTGATCTGAGTGAGCTGCTTGAGAGGGCTATTCAGAATCTGCCGGAGGACCAGAGAGCTGTGGTGATGCTACGTGATTACGAAGGTTACTCATACAGGGAGATAACAGAGATAACCGGGCTCACCGAATCGCAGGTTAAAGTTTATATATACAGGGCCAGGGTTTATTTAAAGGGTTACATCGGATCGATGGAAAAGGTGATATAAGATGAAGATCAACAGAGATAACTACGAGGCATTTTTGTTGGACCTGCTGGAAGGAAGGTTGTCTGTTGAGGATCAGCAACAGTTGCAAGATTTCCTTCAGTTGAATCCCGATTGCGACGCTCTGTTGCCGGAGACAGAGTCCTGGATCCTGGAGGGTTCTCAGGTACCTTATCCGGGCAGGGAGCAGTTGAAAAGGGAGTTCCCCGCTCCTTCAACAATGTTGACTGATCATAATTTCGATCTCTTCTCCATTGCAAGAATGGAGGGTGACCTCAACGATAAGCAGGAGGCGGATCATCGATCCATGGTAGCCATTGATGAGCGGAGATCCACACAGTGGATAGAGTGGCAGCAGACCAGATTGGTGCCCGAACCACTGTTATTTAAAGGAAAAGAAAAATTGAAACATAAAAAAGGGAAGAAAAACAGGGTGATATGGATGAGTGCGATTTCAGCTGCCGCAGCCATTGCTTTGTTGATTGTCCTGTTCAGGATGGGGCCTGTTTTGCCACAGCAGGAATTCTCTGTGCAATCGCCTTCGCAGACGGATCCTCAGCAACGTTTTGATGTTCCGGATCAACCAGAAGTTCAGGTGGAGAAGGAGGAACAGGTGGAGAAGGAGAAACAACGGGATCCATCAACACCCGGATTACCGGTGCAAAAATCAAAAAACAGTGTGTTGTTCGCCGTAAAAAAAGATCATGACTGTCCTATCAAACTTGAATCGAAGAAGGTTATGGTGACACAGGACGATCTGCAGCCACATTCAGTAAGAGTTTCAGAAAACCGGTTGAATACTTCATCGCTGGTTGGTGAACCTCTCCCCGATCAAATTAAATCACTATATGTTCCACCGGTACCTATCCATTTAAGCAGTTTGTCTGTTGCCCAAATTTCCGAGATGGACCTTCAGGAGGTGTTTGAAGAGTATTCAAAAGAGAGAAATTTTTCATTGTGGACCGTTGCCAATGCTGGCATCAAGGGTATTAATAAGATTGCGGGATCAGACATTTCCCTGCTGGCCTCCCGGGATGAGGAGGGTGAAATGTCTGGGTTCCAGCTGAAATCTAAACGGTTTTCTCTGACCAGGCCTCTGAGACAAGAAGAATAATTGAAGCAGCATGCAACCTGTATGCAGGGGTGTTGTCTTTAGGGATAGAACCAACTGCAAATATCATGAAGAAATCCATTATTATGTTGCTAATCCTTGCTGTTGCCACCACAGTTTTTTCACAGGAGAGAGAGTACCAGACCATTTTTGATAATCAGGACCTGCGCATATCCGGATTGGGAGGACCTTTTATGCAGTTTACATCCGTTGCAGGTGAATTCGGACATATGATGGGAGGCGGTGGCGCCGTATTGTTGAACAATTTTTTCTTTGGCGGCTACGGTCTGGGATTAACCAATGCCATTCCCGATTATGTAAATGATAATCCTAATGATCGTCTGACTCTTGGTCATGGAGGTTTCTGGCTTGGCTATTCTCTTTTCGGACAGAAACCAATTCATATTACATTCTCTTCAATGATTGGCTGGGGTGAGTTTGGGGTTATGCAATACGATGGTTACTATCCATTTGTAAGAGATAAAATTTTTGTGGTGGCACCTACTGTAGAGGTTGAGGTGAATCTGACCAGGTATTTCAGGATCGGTGCGGGAGCATCCTATAACCTCTATACCATGATGGATGAGAGCATGCATGGATACAGAAGCAGCGACATTTCGGCCCCGGGAGGTTTTCTCAGCTTTAAATTTGGATGGTTCTAGCAGATTCCCCCACTATATAAGAGCTTTTAGCTTGTTTTACCCCTGAAAATGTTGATTACATCTTCCCCTTTAAAGATGTTGATTACATCTTCCCCTTCAGGGTTCAATTTTAGGAACCGCTTCTGAATGAGGCGGTTTTTTTTCTCCTTGCTTTAAGCGACCAGCAGATAGTATGAGGATACTTTTCATTACCTTTGGATTACCAATGAAACAGGGTAAAGGGACAGTCATTAAATCGACCGGTAGTCAGTATCTGGTAAAGATCCGGGATAAAAGGGTTATTCCCTGCAGCATCAGGGGAAAATTCAGAATGAAGGGCATCCGGGCAACCAATCCTGTTGCAGTGGGCGATCATGTTGGGTTTGAGTGGCTGGAAGATGGTGTCGGCGGGATCATTACCTCCATTAAGGAACGCTCCAACTATATCATCCGGAAGTCGTCCAATCTTTCAAAGGAGTACCAGTTGCTGGCCACAAATGTGGATCTGGCCTGGCTGATGATTAGCATGACCCATCCCAGGACGCTAACCCCTTTTATCGATCGGTTTCTGGTGTCGGCCGAAGCATACCGGATTCCTGTAATAATCCTTTTCAATAAGACCGACCTGTATGGATTACCTGAACAAGAAGAGATGAATCATTTGAAGTCGGTCTATATGGATATCGGCTACCGTTGTATGCTGATGTCCCTTCAGACCCGGGAGGGAGTGGAGGAGGTCCGGAGAGAAATGACAGGAAAGGTCAATGTGATCTCAGGTAATTCCGGAGTGGGGAAATCAACTCTGATTAGTGTGCTTGATCCGGCCATTCGATTGAAGATTGGAAATGTTTCTGATTATCACAAAACAGGGAAACACACAACAACCTTTTCAGAAATGTTCGAACTCTCCTGCGGGATCAGGATCATTGATACACCGGGAATCAAGGGATTTGGCACCATTGATATTGAGCGTGAGGAACTATTTCATTTTTTCCCTGAAATTTTCAGGGCAAGCAAGAAATGCAGGTATCACAACTGCATACATATGAACGAACCTGAGTGTGGTGTGAAAGCCGAAGTGGAGCGTGGAACCATCAGTGAATTCAGGTATATCAACTACCTGATGATGATGGAGGAGGAGGAGGGAAAATACCGGTAAACAGTTCCGGGTTGTTGGTAACTATCAACCGCTTTTTTAAATCCAAATGAAAATAGTTTTTAAGTTTATGAATTACAATCTAACCGGTTGATGATCAGAAGTAATATAATAGCAGGTATAATTCTTTTTGTGGTTCTTGTCCTGAACGGGGTTACCATTCTTCATGTTAATCAGAGATATGGCAAATATCTGAATCAAACTCTATTGTCGCAGTCCCAGCTCTATGGGGAGCATATGGAGACTACACTTCTGCAGTTCTCCAGCGATATCAACCTGGAGCTGAATATGTATCATGATTCAGAGATTTTTAGCGATCCGGATAAGTTTCAGGAAGCCACCCGGAGTCTTCAACTTTTCTATACCAAGTACCGGGAGCTGATCACCAAGATATCGCTATATGATAATCATAAAAACTTCTATGCACTCTATTTTGAGGCAAACGATAACTTTGGAAAGGAGGACGCATTTGTGGTGGACAGCTTCGCGACCCGAAGACAAAAGGCGCTCTCCCCAATCGAAAAGGTGGAACAGAATGGTTCCATTCTTGAGTACCATTACCCCTATTTTGGCCAGGATATGGTCAAGGGCAATGTGGTTGTTCAATTGGACCTGCAACGGTTTATCGAAAAGATTTTCAAATTTTATCCCCAGGGCACTAACATGAACTGGCAATGGATTCTTGGTTCAGATGGAGAGATTATTATTGATAATTTCAGCACCGACTCTGTTTATATAGAGGACCTTCAAATCCTGACCGATAGTGTAAATGCGGAAGCCAGCGGATTGATCGAACACTCAATGATTGTTGAAGATGGAAAGAGGGAGAAGGTCTACACGGCGTATTATCCAATGAGTATCTATTCCAGGAAGATGGGGGTCATGTTCTCCACAGGCAGGGGAGATATATATAAGTTTTATATCAGGAACAACCTGCTGGTTGGTATCATAACCCAGTTACTGATTACAGGCCTGGTCATTTATCTTCTTCTGGTGATGGGCAGGCAAAAGAGACGGGAAAAAAAGTTGATGCTTTCAGAGATTATGTTAAGGCAGATTATTGAGCATTTTCCCATGGGGATCTTAATCATTGATAAGAAGAATATTATTCGCAATATCAATAGTGCAGGCCAGAGGATGTTGTTTTTGGGAAATTCCAGTGATCTGGTGGGGAAAGATTTTTCAAAGCAGTTTCTGGTTTCAAACAGATACCTTCTGAGTGATGGTCCCAGCCCTTTTATGGATGATTCTCAATACCTCTATTATGAGAAAGATGGGTTGGAAACAGTGATATACAGGTCTGAGAAGGCCGCCAATATTGGAGGGGAGGAGTTAAAACTCATTGCACTTATTGATGTCTCTCAACTTGAGAAGTCGAGGAAAGGGGAGGTCGCTGCCAATAAGGCAAAATCCGATTTCCTTGCAGCCATGAGTCATGAGATTCGTACACCCATGAATGGGATCCTTGGAATGGTCAACAGCCTGCTTGAACAGAAACCAGGTAATGAACTTCAGGGAAAGATTGAGGTCATTAAAAGATCTGCTGAACTGTTGATGACCATCATTAATGATATTCTTGATTTTTCAAAAATTGAGGCGGGCCGTATGATGTTGGAAGAGATTCCTTTCAACCTGGCTGAGGAGATGGAACTTGTGGTTGAGCTGTTTAAACCGCTTGCTGAGGAGAAAGGATTAAAACTGCATATCGACATTCGTCCCGATGTACCAAATAAATTGATCGGGGATCCATTCAGGTTGCGCCAGGTTATCTCCAATCTGGTAAGTAATTCGGTTAAATTTACCGAGAAGGGAAAGATCGTCATCGGGGTTACCCTGATGGAATCCTTTAAGAATCATGTGAATATTCTTTTTACTGTTGAAGATACGGGGATTGGAATCCCAAAAGACCGGATCAAGGAGATTTTTGGTAGTTATACACAGGCGAGAGGTTCTGTACAACGCAAATTCGGAGGAACAGGTCTGGGAACGGCTATTGCCAAGCAGCTGGTGGAGCTGATGCATGGTGAGATCTGGGTGGAGAGTCCCTCCACAATCAAAATTGATGACGAGTGTCCCGGATCAAAGTTCAGTTTTACTATTGAAGCTTACTCCAATGAGAGAATCCCCAAGGTATTTGATTTTAGCAACATTGCCAGGCTCAGCGAAATTAATGTGCTGGTACTGACAAAAGAGTCTGATCCGGAGAGGAATACCATGGCCCGTATGTTACAAAAATTCGGCCTGAAAGTGGTAACCAAGATTTACCAGGACAGCACTGTCGACAGTGTGATTCATCATCTGCAGGTTAAATCGGAGGAGTACCAGCTGATTGTACTGGTGGATAAAAATCAACTGGATGGATTTGCCCTGGCCCAGGGAATGAAAAACAGCAACCTGATCGACCACTATCCAATAGTACTGGTAAGTTCTAACGATAGGACTGGCAATTATAAAACCTGTCGAAAGCTTGGTATAGATTACTACCTGATCGAGCCTTTTGAGACCAAAGAGGTTACTGATATCCTGGATGAAAATTATCCTGGTATTGAAGACCGGAAGGTTTTGGAGCCCATGATCAATGCCCTACCCGAAACGCTATCTATCCTGTTGGCCGAAGACAATCTTATCAATCAGAAGGTGGCACAATCTATTTTTAAGAATATCGGTTACGAGATCGAGATTGCCAAAAATGGTAAAGAGGCAGTTGAATTGGTGGAGAAGCAGAAATTCGATGTGATTTTTATGGATTTGCTGATGCCTGAAATGGATGGGTACCAAGCTGCTGAACAGATCAGAGAAGCAGGGCATACCCTCCCCATCGTTGCCATGTCGGCCAATGAAACTGATGAAATCAGGCGTGCTGCATTTGAGGTTGGCATGAATGATTACCTGATGAAACCGGCCAGGGTGGAGAGCATTAAGCAGTTATTAATCAAACTATTTTCAACAACAATTTAGAGTCATGCGATCACATGATTTAGATTACAAGATTATCGGAAATGATATCCAGCTGGTTGAGATTGAACTTGACCCCATGGAAACCGTTATTGCGGAGGCAGGAACAATGATATATATGGACAGCCAGATAGGTTTTGATACAAAGATGGGCGACGGATCAGAACCCAATCAAAGCCTTATGGGAAAACTCCTCTCTGCAGGAACCCGGGTGCTTACCGGCGAATCACTGTTTGTAACCCATTTTACTAATCGTGGCGGGAGCAAGCAGCGGGTGGCATTTGCGGCTCCCTATCCCGGAAAGATTGTCTCTGTAGAATTGGGCCATCTGGGAGGCTCCCTGATTGTTCAGAAGGATGGATTTTTATGTGCGGCCAAAGGGACTAAGATCTCCATTACACTGAATCGCAGAATTGGAAGTGGATTGGTTGGAGGTGAGGGATTTATTCTGCAGAAGCTTGAGGGGGATGGAAAGGCATTTATACATGCGGGAGGAACGGTCATTGAACGACGACTGAACAATGAAAGTCTGAAGATCGATACAGGATGCGTGGTAGCGTTTACGCCGGGTATCGATTTCAATATTGAAACCTCTGGTAATCTGCGTTCCATGATCTTTGGAGGAGAGGGGATTTTTCTTGCCACACTTAGCGGAACAGGCACGGTATGGCTTCAGTCCATGCCCATCAGGAAGCTGATCCAGGCCATCTCACCCTACGGGAAAAATGTCAGGAAAGAGAGTCGTTCCCTGTTGGGTAATTTTCTTGAACGGTAAACCATTTTCTTCTTTTTGTAATGGCTGATCTGTTAAAAATAGAGTCGTTTATCTCCCTTTCAGCCAAGTATCCCGTGATTGATGTCCGTGCTCCTTTGGAATTTCAGCAGGGGCATATTCCTGGGGCTATCAACATTCCCCTGTTTGATGACCATGAAAGAAAAGTGGTTGGGACCGCCTACAAACAGGTGAACAGAGAGGCAGCCATGTATGAAGGACTTGAATTTGCAGGAAAGAAACTGGTAAAGCTGGCCAAAGAGGGTGAACGAATTGCTAAGAAGAACAGAACCTTGCTGGTTCACTGCTGGCGTGGAGGCATGCGAAGTAAAAGTATAGTCTGGTTGTTTGAAACCATAGGGATTACCTGTTACCTGCTTGAGGGAGGTTATAAATCGTATCGAAGTTATGTCAGGGAGGTGCTGGCACTCCCGCTGAATCTGCTGGTGATCGGTGGCCGGACAGGTAGTGGAAAGACAGCCATTCTTCATCATATGAGAAAATCTGGTGAGCAGGTGATTGACCTGGAAGGGTTAGCACATCATAAGGGATCTGCCTTTGGCGCACTGGGGGAGATTGATCAACCCACAACGGAACAGTTTGAAAATGAGTTGTGCCTTGAGATTTTACCTCTTGACTCTGACCAGGTAACCTGGATCGAAGATGAGAGCAGGAATGTGGGGAAGTGTGTGATCCCGGTGGAACTCTTTTCCAGGATGAGAGAATCAAAGATTATTTTCCTGGATATCTCCCGGGAACTGAGAGCAAGACATCTGGTTGGTGATTATGCACAATATGAACAGGAGGCACTGAGGGCATGCATACTGAAGATCGAAAAAAGACTGGGGGGTGATCGAACATATGAGGCCCTGGAGTCTATTGATCGGGAAGATTACTACCAAACAGCCATGATTACGCTACACTACTACGACAAAGCTTATATGTACTCTCTGGAAAAAAACCATAAACAATATAAAATTCTTTCATCAGTGGAGGTGGACCCAGTTGTAAATGCAGAACTTCTGATTAAATATGAAAAAGAGAGAGGATTTTGAGTTACTGGCTCCTGCCGGAAGTTATGATTCGCTCACAGCGGCCGGACAGGGGGGCGCAGATGCCATTTATTTCGGAATTGAGCAATTGAATATGCGTGCTCGTTCTTCCGCTAATTTTACCACAGAAGATCTTCCCCGGATTGTTTCACGGGCCAGGGAGTTGGGTATGAAATCGTATCTCACTGTCAATACCGTGGTCTATAACCATGAATTGATCAAAATGCGAAAGATCATCGATCTGGCCGTAACTCATGGGGTTGACGCTATTATCGCTTCAGATCAGTCGGTGTTGCAATATTGCATCAGTGCAGGTGCCCGGGTACATCTATCCACACAGCTGAATATATGCAACATTGAAACACTGAAGTTTTATTCGAATTTTGCAGATGTAGCTGTACTGGCCAGGGAGTTGAACCTGGAACAGGTCAGGGAGATGGCCAATGCTATTGAACTGGAAGGAATCAAAGGGCCTTCAGGCAATCATCTTCAAATAGAGATGTTTATTCATGGGGCTCTTTGTATGGCCATTTCCGGCAAATGCTACCTAAGTCTGCACGAGCACAATCAGTCGGCAAACAGGGGAAATTGTTACCAGGTCTGCCGCAGGGGATATACAGTGACCGATAAGGAACGGGAGGTGGAGCTGGATATCGACAATGAGTATATCATGTCGCCCAAAGATTTGAAGACCATTCATTTTCTGAATAAGGTGCTGGATGCAGGAGTATCAGTTTTAAAGATTGAGGGAAGGGCGCGATCGGCCGAATATGTGAAGACGGTAGTATCATGTTATGATGAGGCGATTCACGCCTATGTGGATGGAACTTTCTCCAGAGAGAAGATAGAGGGTTGGGATGTCCGCCTTGCTTCTGTCTTTAACAGAGGATTCTGGGATGGTTATTACCTGGGGCAACGACTGGGTGAATGGAGTGAAAAATATGGTTCCAGGGCCACACTTAAAAAAGTATATATTGGCAAAGGGACAAACTATTTTGACCGGATCGGAGTGGCTGAAATTGCTATTGAAACGGGCAGCCTGAAGGTGGGAGATACAATTGTGTTTATCGGCCCTACTACCGGCGCCATTGAAACAACTGTCAAAGAATTGAGAGTAAATGAAATAAATTGTCAGATCGCCAGCAAGGGAGAGCGTTGTTCACTACCTGTTGAACAGGTGATGAGGCGCTCAGATAAAGTTTATAAACTGGTGTCCCGATCCTGAATTCCTGTTTTGTTCAGGATGATCCGGATAATGGTAGAATCATGTGCATCTGATGAGAGCACAAAGATTTTCCCATCATGATAAGTTTCTATAATGCGCTTGGTAAGCGATAGGCCCAATCCCCATCCCCGTTTTTTGGTTGTATAACCTGGCTTGAAAATGGTCCGGAACCTCGATTTGGCAATCCCCTTGCCCGAATCCTCCACATCAACGATAACACTGTTCTCTATCTCTACGGCATGCAGGATGACCCGGCCTTCTTCCTTGATGGCATCGGTAGCATTATTTAAAAGATTCTCAATAACCCATTCAAACAGGGTTTCATTGAGTCTGATAGTGATCGGTTTTGCAGGCAGGTCCAGGAGGTATTCAATACTTTTTGGTCCCCGGATTTTGATATAGTCCAGACTCTCTTTCAGGATTGCAGAGAGATTTGAATCTTTGATTGCGGGTCTGGAACCGATTTTTGAAAACCGGTCGGTGATCTTCTCCAGCCTGATGGTATCTTTTTGCATATCACTGATCATGGAGGGATCCAGATCCGATTCCTTAAGCAGCTCCATCCACCCTATCAGCGAAGAGATAGGTGTTCCCAGCTGGTGTGCCGTCTCTTTGGATAACCCGGTCCACACTTCATTTTGTTCTGCCTTTCTTGAAACACTGAAAGCAATATATGAAACCAGGATAAACAGAATGATCACCCCCAGTTGAACATAGGGGAAGAAAATCAACTGACGGAGCAGGAATGAATCGCGGTAAAAAAGGAGCTGATATTCGCCGGGACCCAGGTTGATCACCAGAGAGTCATTCTCCTCTTGTGCATGCTGAAGCTGCCTGGAGAGGTACTTGGGGTTTTCAACTTTTGTTGAATCCAGGTTCTTATGGCTCAATATCCCGCCTTCAGCATCGGTAAGGATAACCGGAATATGAGTATTGTTTTCAATCACAGAGAAGGGGAAAGCCAGTTCAGTCTCAAGACCCGCGTTGGTCACAATACGCACCGCCTCGGCCCACAACTCCATTTTCTGCCTTTCTGTAATTTCAATATGGTTTACCATCCGGTTGGTATACCAGAGCGAACCTACACCGATCAGAACAGCGGATAGAAAAAGAATCTGCTTCCAACGCTGCCTTTTACTGTATATGTCTAACTTATGGTGGTTTTTCACGGTTGTTCATCAATAACGAATTCAACAGCGGGTTTATTCTGATCGGTCTCTTTTTTCACCCTTTTTTTGCGCCAGCGCCCTTTCTCTCTCTTCTTATCTACCCTGGCACTGTCAGGCTCTTCTGAAAACTCAAATGTAAAGGATTCATCACGCTTTTTCTGTGGATCTTCTGCTTCAGCGACCGTTTCATCATGTTTAAAAAGTCCAAGCTCTTCGTTCAGGATTAACTTTAGTTCAATTTTTTCCTGGTTCAGATCATTACGAATCTTCTCAGCCGTTTTTTCCCGGTCCATCGTTACCTGAGCTCCTGAACCGTCGTTGATAATCTTCAAAAAAAGAATCCTTGTATCGGAATCATCATTAGCAATATTGAATTCACTGCTTCTTACACCCCGGGCTTTGCTATAAAGTAACTCAGATAATTTGAGCCTGAGACGGTAGTCGTAATGGTTATTGAATCCATGGATCCCGGAGGCCGACATGTTCAGTGCATTGGTGTAGATATCCATTGAAGGGATGATGACCTGGCCCTCCTTGATCAGGATGTTGTTTTCCAACGTCTCAAACTGGATGTTCCGGAGCTCCTCCACCTCGATAAACCTGGAGAGCGCCAAAATAGGGGAGAAGCTGTTTAGCTCACCATCTCTTATGATTACACTGTTCTCACTGAGAATGGACTCCTTCCTGATGGAGAAAGTGGAATCAAAACTAGAGGAAAACATACAGTTACCGGAAATAGCTCCTTTCAGGTGTTCATCAGTAAGTTGGTTCTGCCCGAAGTTATTAAATGAATAGAAGAGTTTTTTGATGTCCAGGTTGTAGAGTGTTGAATTGACATTGATAAAGATATCTCCCGCCTGATCCTGCGCCATTCCATAGTCTCCTGTAAGGGTCCCATCCACAGTCTGCATGGTCAGGGAGTCGACCATCAATACGGGCGAATCGTAAGTGGCTACTCCTCTTACATTGCTGGCTTCGAAACGCTGCATCAAAAACTCATTGATCACGAAGTCCAGTTTCAGATTGAGCCTGTCAGGAAATAAAATGGATCTATTTCCCTCTTTGTTGGTTCCGGAAAAATTATCAATGATCTCCTGAAGGTCAAACCGGTTGGTACTCAGGGTTGCGGATGCCACCAGGGGCTCATCCTTTTTCAGCAGGAAAGAGAGCAGGTTCAGACCCGAACCCGAAAGAGTAAAATCACTTTTTCCAAATGATCCGGAAAGAGAGGGTTCCCAGAAATCGTTCTCAATATGGATCGTGCCATTCAGATTTGTGAAGGGAATATCATTCTTGTGAATCCGAATCATCACCTCCTCCATGGATAATCCCCCGGCAAAATCAAAGGTCAGAAATTTTTGACCTTTTGGTTTAAGCCTGTCATATGAACCCGATACTGTAACATCGCTAAAAATTGTCCCCTCTGATTTATACAGAGGAATTTGGTTATACCATCCAAGCCACTGCTCCGGATGAATATCTCCTTTGAGTCTAAAGGAAAAAACAGGGTCGTAAAAGTTATGGATCCGACCATTTATGGAGAGGTGGTCGGTGCCAATAACGGCATTGAATGATTCAATGCTCAAAGAGGTGGTCACCGGGTTAAATGCCCCCCCATTTGAATAGGTGCCGTTCAGGTTCAGGTTTCTGACAGAAAAGGGTAGAATGTCCCACGATAAATTTGCATTTGAAGTTTGAAAGTTGGCTTCAATCTTTGGTGTTAGGGTTGAACTGACCATTCCCGTGATTCTGGAATAAAGTTGAAGAATACCGTTCCCTTTGATCCCCTGGAGAGAATTGCTCATCTCACTGGGCAGCAGGTCGAGAACTTCATGTATCTCAAGATCCCTTGCAGCAGCAAACAGATCCATCTCAACACCCTTTTCATGGTAAACAATGAAATGACCATCCATATCAGCTACTATTCGGTCCAGTTGAAGTTGTCCCGATTTGATGATATAGAGGGAGTCATGGACATCCAGGTGCAGTTCTGCTTCAATCTCTCTGTTTGAGGCATAGAGAATCTCTTTATTTGATATCTCACCGAGCCACCCTGTAAGCGTACCCTTGAGTTGTGTATTGCGTTTGGAGAACCTTCCGTTGAGATCGATACGTTTTAGTGTTCCGGTGGAGACAAGCTGTTTGGCCTGGTTGTTAAGTATCAATGAAAAATCGCTGATTCTCAAGTTTGACAGGTTCACTGGTGAGGTCTCTCTCTGTTTCCCATTACCCCCTGAAAAAATCTTGTAATTCACCTCTCCCTCAAGGTCTGTATAAAGGTGCAGGATTCCCTCCTTAATCTCCAACTGCCGGATATTATATTTTTTACGGATCAGTCCAAGAAGATTGAAACTGATATTGACATTTTTAGCACAAAGAAGTGTGTCCGCACCGGGACCATTAAAATTCCGGGTTTTGAAATTGTGACTGGACCAGATGGTCACATTTTTCAAGTGGATAGAGGTATTGGGAAACTTCGGAAACACCTTTACTGTGATCTCTTCCACATCCACTTTACTGTCGAGTTGGTGGTTGATCTGCTCCATCACATAGGCCTTTAGATCATCCCCATAAAATTTGACCACTACAACACTGGCAATGGTCAGCAGCAGCATGATGATCAACACAAAGGCCGACAGGTATTCAATGATGATCCTTACCCTCTGTTTCATCTCTATTTCAAAAATTCACTAAAATCATATGTATGATCAAGTTCAACTGGAGTTTCGTTGAATCTGAATAGCCTTACCGGCCTGTTTCCAGTCAATCTCATCTGCTTCTCCTCCACTGTGAACATACATCCCTCTCTGAGTCCAAGGACCGTATCTCCGGGGTTGGCAGCCAGGTATTCCATGATGCGGTCTTCCCTGGTTTCGCCGGCATGTCCCGGGGGATTCAGATCGGTGTAGTGTGGATTGATCTGAAAAGGAACAAGGTCAAATGCGTTGAAGCTCTCGGGCTCCAGGATCGGCATATCATTGGTAGTCCTGATGGATGGACAGGTGACATTACTGCCTGCACTCCATCCCACATATGGTGTTCCCCCCAGCACCTTCTTTTGTACAGGCCCGATCAAACCAAATTCCTGTATCATCTTAATCAACTGAAATGTATTTCCACCGCCCACCACAATGGCTTCCGCTCTGTTTACTTCCGCTACCGGGTCGGCAGCATGATGAATGGAGGTAACATCGTGTCCTATCTCGGCAAAACGTTCCTTTACACGCGCTTCATAATCGTCAAAACTGATGGTCACACCTGCATAAGGGAGGAAGAGACAATTGAGGCGTTCTTTGCCCAGGAAATCCCGGATGTTATGTTTTGGATAATCGAGGTATTCTTCACCTGCATTGGTTGAATTGCTGATCAATAGCAGTCTCATGGGTTGGATAATTAGTTATGTAGCAAAGTTAATATTTTAGAAGAGCCCACAACCCATAAAAAAAAGAGCCGGCCGGTACGGGATATACCCGAGTCCGGCCGGCTCAACGGTAGTGGGTAAAATCTTTAAAAGGTGAATGCAAGTCCGATATTGAATGGATAGAGTTCGGGTCCGAGACCTGATTTGAAGAGTGGGGTCATATAATAGGTGGCATAGAACCCAAGAGCTCTGTACCCCACTCTTGCAGTGACACCCCAGCGCAATGGTGACAGGTTATAATCACCCTTGGCTTTCTCTTTGGATTTTTCTCCGCTGACTGTATATTTCATTTTTGTATTTGACCATAGCTTCAGTCCACCAATGACCCCTGCTGAAATGTATATGCTTTTCCTTGGAGCTGGAATTTGAAATTCCAGTAAAAGGGGGGCGGTTAGATAGGTAATGTTCATTTTCGATTTGGTGATATTTCCTGCGTAAGAAGGTATATATTCACCGATTACACCGGTATCAGGATCTTTCCGGATACTGTTCTGACCATCAAAATTGTAGTTGATGAATTCAAATCCAAGGCCAGAGACTATGCCTGCTTTGTCAGTGCCCAGACCAAATCCATAATCGATAATATTGATATTCCAGTTCCATGATTTACCGGTGTTCAGGTCCATATACCTCTCCTCTTGCGGCAGTGTCATGGAAAAATCCGGAGTGACATAGTTGTTCAGCCCCACTTCCAGTCCGGCAAAGTGTGGCCTGAATTTTTTCTTCTTTTTATGATATGACTTATGGGGAGGATCGTCCATCTCCATCACTTTGATCTCTGTCCCCTTCTCTCCTTCCACTATGCTGATACCACGCGAACCCAGGACCACCCTGACTGTATCACCATTCTCTTCAATAATAAGTACTTCGTTTTCTCCAAGTGTGACCCTGGTTTTTTCCGGAGTCTCTATTACTTCTATTTTTCCTATAATATTAATGGTGTCTCCTTCGGCAGGAGCCTCAGGGGCCTCCTCCACAACTGGGGCCTCCTCCACAACTGGGGCCTCCTCCACAATTGGGGCCTCCTCCACAATTGGGGCCTCCTCCACCTCGGGAGCTTCTACAACTTCGGGTATGGTATCCCCCTGCTGTGCAGTGAGAGGGAGCATCATGAGAAATGCGATCCATAGTAAAATTATCTGCTTCATCTTATCTGGTTTTGTTGATTTGGTGGTAAGACGAAACTACCCGGCGGAAAGTTACAGGGGCAGGTTCAGAATTTCAGACCAATAACTACCACATCGTCAATCTGATCCAGATCCCCCCTCCACTGTTCAAATTCTCTGTCCAGCTGGAGTCCCTGTTTATGCATCTCTTTTTCGGAGATAGAGACTAGTAAATTTTTGAATGGAAGGTATTTGAACTTTTTGCCATGGGGTCCGCCGAACTGGTCCGCGTACCCATCCGAAAAGAGATATACATTATCGCCTGGTTTCAGTTGGATTTCGTGTCCGGTGAAGGGTTGCATTATTAAATGAATACTTACCGGCATTTTATCTGTCTTGTATTCGGTCAGTTCTCTGTTCCTTACAAGGTACAGGGGGTTGTTGGCTCCTGCAAAAAACATCCGGCTATTTTGCCTGTCAATTTTGCATACTACCATATCCATTCCATCTTTGGCTGCACCGGGATCGCCCTTCTGATGCAGTGTTTCAATAATCTGGCTACGCAACTCATTGAGCAGGCTATCGGGGTCAATGTCAGGATGCTTATTGACGATCTCGTTCATCAGGGCCATGCCTAGCATACTCATAAAGGCACCGGGAACTCCATGACCGGTACAGTCGGCTGCAGCAATATAGTAATGGTTCTCGTGTCCACTGAACCAATAATAGTCACCACTGACGATATCACGCGGCTTAAACAGGATAAAATGTTCGGGGAGTTCCGCTTTCAGGATATATGTGGAGGGAAGCAGTGAATTCTGTATGGTCTGTGCATATTGAATACTGTCCATGATCGATTTCTGTTGCTGCCCGATCTGATCACGCTGAAACCTGGCGAAATCACGCTGGGCCTCAATTTCAGTGTTGGCCACTTCCAACTCATGGGTTCGCTCCCTCACCTGCTGTTCCAGCCTGTCCTTCTGGGCTTTGATGGTCCTGATCCTGATAATATAGGCCAGGTAGATCGCTGATATTAAGAGAAGGATAATCAGGATACGGAACACCCATGTATTATACCATGCTTTGTGAATGGTAAAATCAAAATTTTCGGTATAGCCCCAAATGTTGTTTTTGCCTTTTGCTTTATAAATGAATTCATATTTACCGGGAGGAAGGTTGTTGTAATAGGCCTTGTATTCATTGCCCCTGTGGTAGGAGGAGTATTTATTCCCAGTTCCCCTCAGGTAATACTCATATTCCACGGAAGTTTCATCTGAAAAGGAGAGCGCGCTTATTTCAAATATGAAATTGTTTTCATTGTGCGAAAAAGCCCTTCCCTTTTCAGGTTGTATGCGATCCCCGTTGAGAAATATCTTTTCGATATAACAGACCGGAGCGAAGCTCTGAGTCGATTTGGCCCGGATATTAAAATTGGAGATTCCATGGTAGGTTCCTATCCAGAGCAGATCATTCATGTCCATATAGAGTCCGCTGGGAGTAATTTCGTCACCACTCAATCCATCTTTGGTATTGATCGTAAACTCAAACTCCTGGGTGTCGGTATTGAAGTAGCTAAATCCTTTATTGGTCCCCAGCCAGAGGTAATTTCTGTTTTTAGCCGGCAGAATCGATTTGATCATCATCTCGCGGTCGAAGGTAGTAATCTCCATCTGTTCGAAACGACTATCTTTTACAAGACCTATACCACAATCGGTACCAACCCAGAGGTTATTTCCTTCCACATGGAGCGACCATATACTGCATTCGGTCTTATGCAGCAGTTCAAATTGCTCCCCGTTAAAGGCCACAAAACCCGAGTTGTTTCCTCCAACCACCTTTCCGTTCAACTCAATCAGCTGGAAAACATTGGCGGTAAACTTATTCTTCATCTCCCGCGGTATAGAATAGAAGTCGGAGAAGTAGTAGATGATTCCATTGATGCCGGTGAGCAGGAATATTTCACCTTTGGATGTCACAAAAATGTTATCCACGCTGTGCGCGATCTGTGTGAAGGGCTTATGTCTGACGATCTCCAGGGTTCTGCTACTTATTTCAAACAACCCTTTATTATTGACCAGTAAAATGTTCTGATTGGGCAGGAGGGTTCCTGTAAATTTGGTATTCTCAGATCCGATTTTGGGTGTAAAATTTACCAGTTGAGTATCTTGGAAGTAAAAGGCTCCATTGTCTGATGTGATCCACAACCGCTGCCGGTTATCCTGAAAAACAGAGTAGATGTAACTATTGATAGTGCCGGGGTAAAAATTCCGTAATCCCTTGCGGTTGGTGAGACGCTGCAGTCCACCCGAAAAGCCGATCCAGATATTATCTTCATGGTCAATCAGGAAGGAGAGGATCTTATTATTCTTAATTCCGATCTCCTGCTCGTAAATAATCGGTTCCTGGTCGGTTGAGATAACCTGCATAATCTTTGAATCGGTCACCAGCCATATGGAGCCAAATCTGTTGGTAGTGATATCTGAAATGATATTGACAGGGAAATGAAGCCTGTCGTTCAGGTTATGAAAAGTGGTATTTCGACGATCCTCAATCAGGTCGGAAAGATGCGTAATAGTGAGTCCATCCCTGGTGCATATCCAGATACTATCGTTGACATCAATATAGAGAGAATAACAATCAGTGTCACTTAACTGGGTAACTTGCTCCCTGGTTGGGTCAAACATAAAGACACCCTTGATGGTGGCCAGCAGGAGATTTTTGGTTCCCGAATCCTCGGTGATGCTGTAAATGACCCCGGGTAGTGTGGTATGCTCGGCATTGATATACCTGGTTCTTCCATCGGGACTCTCCATGTAGATTCCATCATCGCCCATAAACCACCGGTTGTCTTTGGAGTCGATAAACACGTTGTGAAAAGAGATACCCTCCCACAGGATATCCGTAATAGAATTGCCAGAGAATTTTGCAATGCCGCTGGTGGTCGCAAAATACATGGTTCCACTGCTGTCCTGCTCAATGTCGCGAACGGAGTTTCCGGGCAGACCCTGTTCATGGTTAAATACCATCATCTCCCTTCCATTGTACCTTACAGCTCCCGAATTTGTTCCAAACCACATGTATCCTTTTCGGTCCTGAAAGATGGAGAATATATCTTCCTGGGGCAGTCCGTCGTTTGCGCCGTAATTGACATAGGGCAACTGGCCGGTCTGAAAACTCTCAAAATAGCTGTTTATAAATGCTTCCGGTGCCTGTAGCGTATTTCCCCTGAGCGCCTTTACAAGGACTCTGATCAACCCCTGTTGCTGCGATCTTTTGATAAATTTTTCAACCTCTTTCTGAAGTTCCGGCTGGTCCTTTCGCAGTGCCCAGCTGACATTCACACTACCCAGTTCCAGTTTTGCCTCCAGGTCGGGGTAAGCCGACAACTCGCTGAATGCATTATAGAGAATGGTATAATCGGCTTTTCCCGACAGTACCTCCGGGATAAAATTATTTACATTTTCATAATAGTAATTGGAGATACCGTTTTTCTTCAGGATATCTTCATAGACTGTTTCAATGCCGGTCACCCCCCGAATTTTTTTCAAATCGTTAAGGGTCTCTATTTCTGACTCTTTCCTGGCTATTACCGTATAAGCCGAAGGGTAGACAGGGATCATATTTACCTTATTGGATCTCCAGTCGAGCGGAGCAATGGTCTCACAGGCCAGGTCAAAATAGTTGAACCATTCTGGAGTGTAGGAGGAGTCCCGGATAATGATCCCCTCTTCGTTTTCCCAGTACTTTGCGAAATTTGGGGTTACCACAAACTCAAGAGAGACACCCAGGTAGTCGGCAAACTCTTCTGCCAGGGCATGCATAAATTGCTTTTGTCCGTTTTCGTGGTATACAAAATCGCGGTTCCTGAGTGCCACCACCAGTTTGCGTGAGGCCAGGATCTCATCCAGGTCCCGGTGGTACCGGTCCAGTTTCAGGTTTTTATTGAGCCGGTCCAGATAGGAGTTGTAGGTAATCCCAAAACGACTGTAGAAAAGTCTGTCCAGGACGCCGTTGCTGGCAATGGTCTCAAAAAAATTCTTAACCTCCCGGATCAGCGGGTTGTTTTTTTCAACGGCCCATGCGGTCCGGCTAATATCGCTGATGGGAAATGCAATTTTATACTTTTGTCCGCTGATTGCATTGAAATTCAGGGCTTCATCAGCATCCAGAATAATTCCATAAACACTGCCCTCTTCCAGCAGTTGTTTGGTCTCTGCACTGGATCCGGTCCTGACCAGCTCAATCTGCTCCCCGAGGGTACCATTGATCTCCTTGAGATGCTGTTCAAATGTAGTGTTGCCCATAAAAGCAATCCGTCTGTTGGAGAGTTCTTCGAACCCCTTTGGAGTCTCCTCGTGTTTATTGATCATTAACAGCTCGGCCGACTGCATCGTTTCAGCAAAACCAAACAGCTTTTTTCGCCATTCAATAATCGTAAATGTGGAACAGATGATATCGGCTTTTTTCAGTGCGTCGGGTGTGTAGAGGAGCTCAGGATTGGTTTTAAGGTCCGCAGGGATGGTCCCGTTTTTCATAAAGGCTTCATCCCAGTCGATCACTGATTCGATCAGTTCTACATTGAGATAACGGGCAAACTCCAGAGCAAGGTCGTGATTGATGCTTTTCAGGTCATCGGAGGTAAAAGCCACAAAGATTTTCCCACTTCGTTTGATCTCATCCAGACCCCTGCCAATTAGTGTGGCCGGTAACAGGAACACAAAGAGAAAGAGAAAATATCTTTTCAGAAACATAGCGATTATTTTTCAAAAAAATCCTTCAGACCACCAAAATAGTAGACGTCCCAACCATAGGTCATATCTTCATATGCCTCATGGGGGATATTGGTATGGTGAAGTTCAATTTTGGTGTAATGTCTGTCGGGACGGAGTGTAATGGTCACGATCGATTTCTCCTCCTGGTCGCCAAAAAACCACTCCTGCATGATTTTGCTGTTTTTCTCGAAAGAGATATTGACCCCCTCGATATCATCTTCGAAGAGAGAAAACCGGGTACCCGGCTCCTCTTTCATTTCAGCTTTGCTCCCGGTCCACAGGGAGATAGCAAATGGGTTGGTAAGGGCGGAGTAGATCTCTTCGGGGGTACCTTTAATGCGATAGTATTTGCGAAGTTCTTTCATAATTGGCTCAATGAACCAAAATTAAGGCTTTTTGCGGAATAACCTCAACGCGCAACCATCAAGTGAATTGTTGCATCATATAATAAATAATCATTCTCTTTTTCAGTAACTTGTATTCCATATTTCTGCGTTATGGCCAATAGAAACAGGATTCGGTAACCATGAAAAATATCTTGTCAATATTGATAGTCATTCTAACTTTTACAGTTGGATGTGAGAAGAATGATCCGAAATATATTTCTATTGATTGTCTGCTAGTTGACAAATCTGGTCATCAAAGAAGTGAATTCAGCCAGGGCGACAGCATAATATTTGGATTTTATTTATCCAATTTTTCAGGGGGTGTTGCGACCTACCTACGTCCTTGTGGGGAGTTTGGAAATTACCTCAATATTTACAAGGAAGCTTCTGGGGGTGAATATATCTTTTATGGTCGACCGATCTATTATTGTCCAGCAGTAGCAATTTGGGATAGCATTTATGATGGAGAAAGACGACTGATTAGCAGAATGCCTTGGATCGAAAAACTTGAATGGCCGGAAAGGGAACCCGGAAAGTATTATGTCGGTGATACTTTATCTCTGAACGTAAATAGTGAACTTCTTAAGACCTTTAAAAGGATATATTTTGAAATTGAATAAGAATAACGGCACATGCAATATAGCAAAAAGCGGTAAAGTGCTTGATTGGGGCGGTTTTAGTCCGTTTCAACTTCATCTCGGTTTGATTAAGAAATCACACGTAATCCGCTTCATGCCATATTGCCGACCGTTATGGCCAATAGAAACAGGATTCGGTAACCATGAAAAATATCTTGTCAATATTGATAGTCATTCTAACTTTTACAGTTGGATGTGAGAAGAATGATGAAACTGGAGAAATTCTGTTTTGTACGAATTCACATATTGCAAACTGTGTCTTTTCGATAGAAATATCGGTTGATAACACTGTAGTAGGTATATTAACAGCAGCTTCAGAATACTCATCAACTACTTGTTCATGTCCTGAGTCCGCTTTTATAGGAATGATAGTAGAAATTGAAACTGGATCGCACACTTACTACGCAAAAGAGTTAAACTGTGTAGCTACAAACAGAATGAATGATTGGTCTGGAACTATAGATGTTAGAAATAATAGCTGCAAAACTGTAGTACTGGATATAACAGCGCATTAATTGAATGGTTATGAAAAATCTACTCAGAACAGTTCCGGTAATGATCATTTTCCTGGCTCTTGCAGGCCAGGTCATGGCACAAGGCACATTCTCCCCGGAAGCGTATATGCAATTCCGGAACCAGCATCAGAATTACACTGCACAACAGCTTCTTTCCGACCATCCTGCCAGAACCACCTACTATTCTCAGAGGCAGCATCCGGAAATTTTAACGGCCATTCCCTGGTTTGACTCCCTTGATTACCATTTTCAATATACATCAGATGAAAAAGGAGTCTTGAGTCAACATAATTTTATGGTTACTGAAAGGCTCAGTTCTATGAGTTGGGCAGAGGCCTTTATTCAACTCTACAGCAAAGATCTCCCCTTGTTTCTGAGCTCCGACTTTATACTCTCCACCCTTCATAACTCCTATGATGCAATTTTACAGACCATTGAATGGCAGTTGCTGGAACCCAACCTGAAGGAGTTGTTGCATGCCATGTACAGCCATTTTCCGGAAGTGGCTGCCGGTTATGCCTGGGATACCAGATTCAAAGAGGTGCTGAATGATGTGGATCTCTATATTTCAATGGCGTTGTCGCTGGCTGAAGGGAAAAATTACCTTCCCCAATCTGATACACCGGATAAGTTTAACCAGGTCATGGCAGCCGTGGGAGCAGAAGAGATGGCAGAGAAGCCTCTGTTTACTGAAAGC
>DAOWNM010000272.1 GCA_030642565.1 Bacteroidota bacterium
CAGCTGCCCACAAATACATAATCTACTTTTCGGCCCGCGATGGGACTTCCTGCTTTGAAACCCATATATGCAAGCGATTTCTGGTAAGACTCCCTGTTGCCGGGATCAACCTCCTCTACAGCCGGGATCCGGTCCGTGATTTTGGCCCCCATACCCGGATTGGTTCCGTAAGTAATCATCGGCTCAATATCGGCTGCATCAAAGTGCAACTCCTTATCAAATATTGCATCCTTATCGCTCTTCAGAAGTTTCCATCTCTCTACAGCCTGATCAAAATCGGCACCTGAAGGTGCAAATTCGCGACCCTTTATATAATGAAAGGTTGTCTCGTCGGGGGCAATCAGTCCACCACGGGCCCCGCTCTCAATACTCATATTGCAAACTGTCATTCGTCCCTCCATGGAGAGGCTCCTGATGGCCGATCCGGCGTACTCTATAAAGTAGCCTGTGCCTCCACTGGCGGAGATCTTTGAAATGATATAGAGGACCACATCTTTGGCTGTCACCCCTTCCGAAAGTTCGCCATCAACAGTGATCAGCATCTTTTTGGGTTTGGGCTGAAGAATGCATTGGGTGGCCAGCACCATCTCTACTTCGGAAGTGCCGATTCCAAAAGCCACACTGCCGAAGGCTCCATGGGTGGAGGTGTGACTATCGCCACAAACCATGGTCAGACCCGGTTGTGTGATACCCAGTTCGGGACCGATTACATGGACTATTCCATGGTAGGGATGGTTCAATCCGTATAGGGTGACGCCGTGTTTTTCACAATTTTCAGTCAGTTTGTTTATCTGGAACAGGGAGAGTTCATCCCTGATGGGCAGGTGCTGATTAACGGTCGGAACATTGTGATCGGGGGTTGCCACTGTGTTCTTCGGACGAAAGAGGCTGATTCCCCGGCTTTCGATACCGGCAAAGGCTTGCGGACTGGTCACTTCATGGATTAAGTGTCTGTCAATATAGAGTACCGAGGGGCCTTCTTTGATCTCTTCCACCACATGGGCATCCCAGATTTTATCAAATAGTGTTTTCCCTGCCATTTTGTGTCAAAATGTAACGTAAGCCGCAAATGTAAGAAACTTATTCTGCAAATTGACAAAAAATCAGCCGTTTTAATATCAAATTATCACTTCAAATGCTCCCGATTCATCTATTTGGAGTAGTTAGATTGCTTTAAGTGAAAAATTCTTAATTTTGAGCATGATTATTTCACAGCTTCCCCATCGCCTGTTCCTGTTGATTTGGAGCGTCTTGCTGTTCATGCCGGTGTCGCTCCTTTCACAACAGGAGCAGCAGCAGATCCGGATGGTTGATACCATTGATACTTCGGTCGATCTGTTTGATGAAACAGAGCCCATGCATATCACCCTTACTCTTGATTTAAAGAGGTACCAGCGTGAGAAGCATAGGGGGGAGTATATGCAGGTCCATTTTCTTTACCAGTTCAATGATACCCTCCATCTGGAAAAAACAATGCGGATGAAGGCGCGCGGTAACTTCAGGAGAAGCCATTGCAACCTGGCACCCTTCTGGTTAAATATCAGAAAGGCCGATGTGAAAAACAGACACCTGCAGGATATCAAACGGATTAAGATTGTTACCCACTGCAAGGGGTCAAAAGCTTATGAGGAGTATGTGCTGAAGGAGTACCTGTGTTATAAGATATATAATATCATTTCGCCGGTCAGTTTCAGGGTGAGGCTGGTCAGGATGGCCTATGTGGATAGCGGAAGAAAGAACAAAGTAACCGGGGGTTGGGCCTTTATGATCGAGCCCGAGGCAATGCTGGCACAACGGACCGGTGCGCTTGTGGTGAAGAGAGATAATTTAACAACCCTGCTTATGCGGCCCGGAGAGATCGATCTTGTTGCCCTGTTCCAGTATATGATCGGGAATGCCGATTATTCAGTGGTGGGCAGACACAATCTGAAAATAGTGGGACTGCCTGGTTTTGGAGTTGAAGGATACACCCCGGTACCCTACGATTTTGATTATACAGGATTGGTAGATGCTTACTACGCGGTTCCGGGAGAGAACCTGGGGCTCACCTCTGTCAGAGAGCGATATTACCTGGGCCCCTGCCGGGAAGATGAAGCCTTTATTGCAGCCATCGAACATATCAATCAGTGCCGGGAGGAGATTCTCCAGCTGGTGAACGGTTTTGATTACCTGGACACCAAATATAAAAATGAGGTCATCCATTATCTCGAGCAGTATTTTGAATTGACCGGTCAATATCAATCACTCATTCCTTCCTTGCAAAGAACCTGCCGGTAGGGTTAATAGCTACTTTTATTGACGAATTGTAACTAAATAATACGATATGCTGACAGTTCATAAGATAGGTGGGACATCCATGTCCAAATTTGAAGATGTGTTGGAGAATATTGTGAAGGGCCAGGCGCCGGAAGGCTTTTTTTACAACCGGATTTTTGTGGTATCGGCATACAATAGTGTGACCAACTGGTTGCTGGAACATAAAAAGACAGGGGAGCCCGGCGTGTATGATCTGTTTGTGAAGAATAAGGATTACCGGCAGGCACTGGAAGGTCTGCTGGTAAAGCTGGTTGCCATTAATCATGGAATGAAGGAGATCGGACTGGATTCGGGGGTGGCTGATGCATTTATCAGGAAGCGGGTCGACCAGTGTCTGAACTACCTGGTGAGCCTGGAGGAGGTGATGACCTCCGGATATGTAAATAAGCAGAATATTCTGCTGGCTGCCAGGGAGATCCTGGCATCCATCGGGGAGGCTCATTCGGCATTCAACTCGGTGAATATTCTAAAAAACAGTGGAGTAGAATCTGTTTTTGTGGACCTGTGTGGTTTTCATGATGCGGAGTACCTGACTATCGATGAGCGGATCAAGCGTGCATTTGCAGAGATTGATTGTTCGAAGAGTGTGCCCATAGCCACCGGTTATACCAAGGGAACAGAGGGAATTATGAGGGAGTTTGACCGTGGTTACTCCGAAGTGACATTCAGTAAGATCGCCGTAGAGGTGAAGGCCGACGAGGCGGTGATCCATAAGGAGTACCACCTCTCGAGTGCCGACCCTGCTATTGTGGGGGTGGAGCACTCTAAACCTGTGGGCGCAACCAACTTCAATGTGGCCGATCAACTTGCAGATATAGGCATGGAGGCAATACATCCCAAGGCATCCAAACCACTGGAGGTGGCCGGGATCAATATCCGGATCAAGAATACTTTTGAACCGGAGCATCCTGGTACCCTGATTTCCAATGACTATATGGGGGAGGTATCGAGAGTGGAGATCATCTCGGGAACCGACCAGGTAATTGCTTTGGAGGTGCACGATCCTTTTATGGTGGGACAGGTGGGGTATGATATGAACCTGATGAAGGTGATACAACGGCACCATATCTCCTATATCCTGAAGGCCACCAATGCCAACAGCATAACGATGGTATTCTGGGAGAAGGATATTTCTGAGGCCCTGCTCATCGAATTGAAGGGACTCTATCATAAAGTGACCCATAAAGAAGCGGCAATGGTTTGTGCTATGGGTACCAACATCACTTATCCGGGTTCCCTGGCCAAGGCGGCTACTGCACTTTTTGAGGGTGGTGTGAATGTGGAGGCGGTCTCCCAGTCTCTTATGCAGGTCAATATGCAGTTTGTCATTGGCCGGAAGGACTACCAAAATGCCATACGTGTGCTGAACCAGGCTCTCTGTTTGGAATCGTGATATTTAACCATTGGATTTTCCCGTAGTCCAATTTATTCACCTTTTAACTATTCCTTTGGATATGGACAAGAGTAGCCTGGCCTGTATCAACGACCAGCTGTCCCTGGTCAAGGGAG
>DAOWNM010000217.1 GCA_030642565.1 Bacteroidota bacterium
ATTGAGTTCCTGAAAGAGCAGGCCTGGAAAGCAAAATTCATGGTTGAGGCGATCACTTCCGGTCCGTTCCATGCGGTGATCTCCACCAGCGGGGAGATTATAGCTGTTCCGGGAGAAAAGAAAAACATCACTGCCAGCAGCCAGGGGATCGTGCGGTTTACAGACCCCTTCCTGGTCCAGGGCTCAACGGTGAAGAAGGGTCAGCTTCTCTTTACCCTCTCTTCGGAAACCCTGGTGGAAGACAACGTAAAATTACGTTATGAGGAGGCAAAAAACAGGTTGGAAAAAAGCCGCAGTGAATATCACAGACACAGCATACTATATGACCAGGAAGCCATCTCCGAACGTCAGTACATAGAATCCAGATCAACCTATAATGAGGATAGTCTACGCTATTACAGCCTGGCGGCCAATATATCGGAAGAGGGTGTCAAAGTCACAGCCCCCTTATCAGGAACCATTCATGAGCTCATTGTTTCGGACGGAGAATACACAGAGCCTGGCAGTATGCTGGCCACACTCTCCACCAACCGCACTCTTCTACTCAGGGCCGACCTCCCTCAACAGTACTACGGACAGTTGGAGAAGATTGAAACCGCTCATTTCAGACCGGCCTATACCGACCGGGTCTTCAGGGTGGAGGAGATGAACGGAAGGCTCCTTGCAGCAGGTGTTTCCGTGGCCGAAAATGACCATTACCTGCCGGTCATTTTTAAACTGGAAAATGACGGGCACCTGCTTGAAGGTGCTTTTGCCGAAGTGTACCTTCAGGCTGAAGATAAAAGCGATGTTCTGGCGGTTCCGGCCCAGGCCCTTTCCGAAGAGCAGGGGGAATATTATCTCTATGTCCAGATTACTGGTGAAGGCTATACAAAACGATCCGTTACCACCGGCGCAAATGATGGCCTTTTCGTTGAGATCAACCAAGGCCTGCAGGCCGGAGAGAGGGTGGTCACTCAGGGAGTGATGCTGGTTAAGGCGGCCTCAATGGCTACCGGTGTGGTTGAACACGGGCATGCCCATTAAATATAAATAGTCATGTTGAACAGAATCATACAATACTCCCTGGACAACCGGATGCTGATCATCTTCCTGTCGCTGATGCTGGTGGCAGGAGGGCTGTTTACGGCCAGGGATATGGAAATCGATGTGTTTCCCGATCTAACGGCACCCACCGTGGTGGTGTTGACTGATGCTCACGGAATGGCTACCGAAGAGGTGGAAACGCTGGTTACTTTCCCCATCGAATCGTCGCTCAACGGTGCCACCGATGTAAGGCGGGTCCGCTCCAGCTCCTCATATGGTTTTTCTATTGTTTGGGTGGAGTTTGACTGGAATACCGATATCTACAGGGCGCGACAGATCGTTAGTGAAAAACTGCCCACCATTGCAGCCCTGCTTCCCAAGCAGATCGAAGCACCCGTTCTTGCTCCACAGACCTCCATCATGGGAGAAGTCATGCTGGTATCGCTTACATCCGATTCACTTTCCATGTTCGACCTGCGAACCATCACCGATAAGCAGGTAAGGCAGAGGCTACTATCGGTAACTGGAGTAGCACAGGTGGTGGTTATTGGAGGATTGTCAAAACAGTACCAGATCCTTGCCGATCCACACAAAATGAAATACCATGATGTGACCCTGGAGGAGCTGATCGCTACCGCTGAAAATACCAACAGCAACGCAGCAGGCGGCATCATCAACCAGTACGGACAGGAGTATGCGGTCAGGGCCACCGGGCGTTCTACCAATCCCGACGACATTGGTTCCGCGGTGATCAGGATCAGGAATGACAAACCTGTAAAAATTGCCGATGTGGCCGAAGTGAAGATTGGTCATCCCGATCGCATCGGGGATGCCTGGCTGGATTGCGAACCGGCGGTGATCCTGACCATTCTGAAACAGCCCAATGTGAACACCCTGACCCTCACCAGCGAGGTGGAATCTGCCCTGGCAGAACTGAAAGCCAGCCTGCCAGCCAATGTGAAGATCAATTCGGAAATCTTCCGTCAGGCCGATTTTATCAATACTGCCGTATCCAATGTGTTCCGGGTATTGCTGGAGGGCGGATTGTTTGTGACTATTATCCTGTTTCTGTTCCTGCTGAATGTACGCACCACACTCATCTCCCTTATCGCGATTCCCCTCTCCCTGATGTTGTCGCTGATCACACTCAGGGTGCTGGGGCTAACCATCAACACGATGTCGCTGGGTGGAATGGCCATTGCCATCGGGGCTCTGGTGGACGATGCGATCATCGATGTGGAAAATGTGTTGAAACGTCTCAAACAGAACCACCGGAAACCCAAAAAGGAACAGCAGGGAGTTCTGGAGGTGATCTATCAGGCTTCTGTAGAGATCCGCTCCTCTATTGTCCAGGCCACCCTGATCATCATTGTCTCTTTTATCCCGCTCTTCTTCCTTGCAGGAATGGAGGGCCGCATGCTTAAGCCACTTGGCATCACCTTCATTGTGTCACTGGTAGCTTCCCTGCTGATTGCGCTCACTCTCACCCCGGTGCTTTCAAGCTACATGCTCACCGGGAAGAGGCAACTTGAGAGAGATGAACGAGGAGGAAACCGGCTGGTACAACACCTCAACAGCTGGTACAAAAAGGCGCTGTATGTACTGCTCAAATGGAGGCTGCAGGTGGTGGTGCTGGCTGCCAGCCTGCTGGTCCTTGCCCTAATCCTCTTCTCCCGGTTTGGCAACTCCTTTCTACCGGAATTCAACGAAGGCACACTCACCATTACTGCTGTGACTTTTCCCGGTGTCTCCCTGGAAGAGAGCAACAGGATCATCGGGCAGATCGATAAGGAGTTAATGGAGGTACCCGAGGTAAAGTATGTGTGCCGGAGAACCGGAAGGGCAGAGCTAAACGAGCACAGCCATGGCGGTTCCAATTCGGCCGAGATCGATGTACCCTACACCCTGGGAAACAGAGATCACAAAGCCTTCATGGAGGAGGTAAGGGAGAGGCTCTCCCGCATCCAGGGAGTCAACCTCAACATCGGTCAGCCGCTGGGCCACCGCATCGACCATATGCTCTCCGGTACCAGGGCAAGCATTGCCATTAAGCTGTTTGGCACCGACCTTGGAATCATGTACAAAACGGCCAACCATATCCAGGAAGCCATTTCTGGCATACCCGGACTTGTAGATTTGAACGTGGAACAGCTGGTGGAGGTTCCCCAGATCCAGATACGTCCCCGCAGGGAGATGCTGGCCCGTTACGGGATCTCTCAAAACCAGTTTACACAATTTGTGGAGACCGCCATTGCTGGTGAAAAATATGCAGAGGTATACGACGAAAACCTCAACTATCCCCTGGTAGTCAGGTACGATGAACCATTTCGAAACAGCAAAAAGGCCATCGAAGATGCCCTGATCGATACCTATGATGGCAACCGGATCCCATTGAGCTATGTGGCTGACGTGGTATCTGCCAGTGGTCCCAATACCATCAACCGGGAGAATGTGCAGCGAAAACTGGTCATCTCGGCCAATACCGCCGGGCGTGACCTGGGGAGTGTGGTCTCGGAGATTCAATCGACAGTAGAGAGTCAGATCGAGCTGCCGGAAGGATACAGGGTCCAGTACGGGGGACAATTTAAGAGTGCACAAAGTGCATCGGTTACCCTGCTGATCACCTCCCTGCTGGCTATCCTTGTCATCTTTGTGATCCTGTTCCAGGAGTTCAAGAGCGGGAAACTGGCCGGGGTGATCCTGTTGAACCTTCCCCTGGCTCTGATCGGGGGAGTAGTGGCCATCTGGATCACCACCAGGGAGATAAGCATACCCTCCATCATCGGGTTTATTACCCTGTTCGGGATCGCCACCCGAAACGGGATCCTGCTGGTGTCGCGGTACATCCAGCTTCGCAAAGAGGGACACGGACTGGAAGAGACCATCATTCATGGATCGGCCGACCGTCTCAATCCTATCCTGATGACCGCACTGGCCTCAGCCCTGGCCCTGATCCCCCTGGCCCTGGGAGGAGACAAACCGGGGAATGAGATTCAGAGCCCCATGGCCATCGTGATCCTGGGGGGACTGGTCACTTCCACCCTTCTGAATTTAATAGTGATCCCGGCAGTTTACTATATGATTGAAAAAAGAAAACCATGAAAACACGACTGATAATCGTTCTGTGTCTGACCTTTGGTGCAATTGCCAGCATTGAGGCACAGGAACCAGATACCCTGATGAAACTGGTCCTGGAGCAAAACAGGGAGCTGAAGGTAGCCAGGGAAGCATACCAGGTGGCCATTCTTGAAGCAGGTATTGGAAACACCCCTCCCGACCCGGAGGTGGAGTTTGGTTACCTTTTCGGAAAACCTTCTGAAATTGGTCACCGGATCGATTTCGGTGTCACTCAGCAACTCGATTTTCCCACTACATATATACACAGATCGAAACTGAAAAAGATCAGAAATTCGCGGGCCGAACTGGAATATCTTCTTACCCGTCAGGAGGTGTTGCTAGAGGCCAGGCAACTTTGGATCGAACAGATCCATCTGAACCAGCTTCAGAATCTGCTATCGGCAAGAGTGAGCCGGGCCAGAACCATCCAGGTTCATGTGAAACATATGCTGGAAGCGGGCGAGGTGGGACCCCTGGAATTCAACCAGTCCCACCTGCTGGTGGCCTCCCTGGAAGGTGAGTTTGAGGAGGTGGCCTCTCACCTGGAGAATAACCGTATGGCCCTGCTGGAAATCACAGGGGGAGCCAATATTGAGATTCATGATACCCTTCTTCCTCTGCCCATGGAGATCATCCCCGATTCGGTGGTTGAAGCCTACCGGTTGGGGCCCTATGCCCAGCTCTATCACCAGGGTCTTCAACTTAAAGAGGAAGAAAAAAACCTGGCAGTGAGCAACCACCTGCCCAAACTCTCTGCAGGATATTTCTCTGAAACAGTTACCAACGAGGCATTCAGGGGATTTCGCCTGG
>DAOWNM010000203.1 GCA_030642565.1 Bacteroidota bacterium
CCCATGAGATGATCCGTAGAATGATGCAAAAGCTGGTCTCGCTTGATAAGAGAATAAGATGAATTCAAAAGTAAAATGGGGCATATTAAGCACTGCTTCTATAGGAACTGAACATGTAATTCCCGCGATGATAAAGGGGGAGTATTGTGATGTTCAGGCGATAGCCTCCAGGAGTAAAGAGGCTGCTGAAAAGGTGGCTAAAGGATTTGCTATTCCCAGAGCCTATGGTTCATATGAAGAATTACTATTGGACCATGAAATTGATGCGGTATATATACCCCTCCCAAATCATCTTCATGTTCCCTGGTCCATAAAAGCAATTCAGGCAGGGAAGCATGTTCTGGTAGAAAAACCTATTGGTTTAAGCAGTGAGGAAGCCCGGAGGCTATTGGATGAGTCATTGAAGCACCCGGAGTTGAAAGTAATGGAAGCTTTTATGTACAGGCACCATCCCCAGTGGTTAAAGGCAAAAGAGTTGGTGGAAAGCGGAATCATCGGAAAGTTGAGCACCATACAATCTTCTTTCTCTTTTTTTGAGGATCATCCGGAAAGTATTGTGAACAAAAAGGAGTGTGGTGGCGGAAGCCTGATGGATATTGGCTGCTATCCAATTTCACTATCTCGCTTTCTGTTCAATGCAGAACCAACAAAAGTCTATGCCAACATAGAAGTTCATCCTGAATTCAAAACAGATACAATGGCAACTGCAATATTGGAATTTGAACAAGGCACCTCTTCTTTTTTCTCATCCACCCTGATGCCCGACAATCAGCAGGTTGAGATTTTCGGGACCAATGGAAGGATTGAATTTGAAATCCCATTCAATCCTGTTGCAGATAAACCGTCAAAGATATGGCTCTGCCATGGGGACCAGAAAAAGGAAATTGTATTCGATAGTTGCGATCAATATACCATTCAGGGCGATCTGTTTTCACTTGCCATACTCAATGACACTCCTGTACCCACTCCGTTACAGGATGCGGTAGATAATATGATAGTAATCGAAAGGCTTTTTAATGATGACTAAGGAGGCTGTCACTGATCGCCTTCCATAATCCACTGCTCATTGATCTTTGCATATTTGATCGTTTCGCTGGGATTCCCATTCATATCTCTCCGGTGGAAGCTGTAGATCACATGAATCGTTCCCTCTTTGCCTTCAATAATGGAGGGGTAGGAGCTTTGTGTGGCAATATTAAGGTCCCGGTTATCAAATTCCAGGTGTCGTGTATGGGTCCAGGTTTTTCCCTCATCCGGGGATATGGAAACTGCTAAACTGTGCCGGCCATCTTCGGTATCGTTGTATGCCAGTACCCAATGTCCGTTTTTCAGCGTAACCACATCAGCTCCTGAACCTTCATTGGGTAGCTGTGAATCCCGGACCATGCTCCATGTTGCTCCCCGGTCTTTCGATTCGCTGATCATCAAACGTTTGGGTGGTGGGCCATTGTCACGCATATAGGCGACCAGTGTGCCACCCTTTTTTATGGCAATGGAGGCCTGGATATTTCCCGGAGCAACAAGAGGCTCGGAGAATTGCCAGTGGGTACCTCCATCATCAGTGATGGCCATAAGTGAGAAGCTGAATCCATCGGAATAGAGGGGCAATACCATTCGTCCATTCTCCAAAAAAACTGCTTTGTTTTTTGTTTGCCAGCCCATACGCCGGAAATAGGGGTACCCCAGTTCTCCATCTACTCTTTCACCAGCTTCGTTCATGTAATGTCCTTTTCGCATCATATCCTCACCTCGGGCTTTGCCCATCAATTCGGCTTTCCACCCTTCCCATAACTTTTGGAGTTGCTCATTTTCACCGAGGAAATCCATATGATTTTGGCCATATGCATCCACCTGGCGTTCCACTGATTTTACAAATTTATCATCGGGATGCATTCCCCGTTCAGTTTTATCCCCTGGTTTGACAAACAGTACCTGCTGCCACTCCCATTGGGGAGGACCTGACTTTTGCATGTAATTGTTGCTGATCCGGTAGGTGGGAAGGGAGGTGGACCACTGGTTGGCAATGACGGTGTACCAGACCAGCCAGAGCTGCTCATCAGGATCCAGGAACAACACAGGATTGATATCCGGAAATTCAGGAACATCGGCCATGATAAAAGGCTGACTCCAGGCATCATTCCCCCGGACCAGGCGTGCACCCAGTATCTGTACATCATCGGCCCACCTTTCGCCCGAACCCTGAAACCAGGCAGCAAGCAGATCGCCATTGGGCAGTTCCACAATGGTTGAACCGTGTGCATGATCTTTTGTCAGTGGAAACAGTTCTGTTTGTACAAATCCCAACTCCCCGGCATCAGAACAGGCACTGATTGAAAAGAACAGGATTATGATTGAAACTTTTAAAAGCAAATCTTTCATAGTCTGACGTTGCTGAAATAGATGTGAATTAAAAAAAGGTTTACCCCGGCGAACGACCGGGGTAAACCTCTTACCTAATTTGACAAGATTTTTATTAAATGATCTCCATTCTGATTATTGCTTCGGTACAAATGTCATCCTCAGCAAGTGTGATGGTTCCTGTAATGGGAGATCATTATGTACTTCAAATGAAGTAAAAGTTCCCAACTCGATTTTATCAGAAGTAATATTAAATACAATGTATTCTCTGGTGGCGTCCCAGAACCCAAAAAATTCTGTTCCTCCTTCAATTTCAAGTACAGTCACATCACTCCATGTTAAGTCCAGGGTCTCGTCCTCATTATCGTGGTTAACCACAGTAAGAGACAGATCTGTGTTCTCTGTAAATTTGAATGTGGCAGCTTCCGGTGTAAATGGAGCAAGACCAACACCATCTTCCAATGATGGCCTGAAAGGTATTGCATTATAAATTGTATAAATTTGACCAACTACAGCACTATCGTTTTTTACATCATGAGAGTAGCTCATGTCGTGCTTGAAAATGAATTCATCCTCATACTCGAATAGAAGACCAATTAAACCTAACATACCATCCGGAATAGGACCTTCGTATTCAAAGTCAGCAGTGGCTTTATAGATACCGTCGTTTTCCGATGCAATCGAACTGAATACCCAGGTTTTACCATTGGGCATGTCCGGACCACCGGTGAGCATTTCCAGTTCTGAAGCTGCAATGGTAACAGTCTCAGATGCATTGGCGGTACCCCCTTCACCAGTAACTGTTACAGTAGCCGTGTAGGTTCCTGACTGTGCATAGATATGGACCGGATTTTGTTCTGTGCTTGACTCTCCATCGTCAAAATCCCAGGCGTAGGTGTCTGTATTGGTGGCTGTTGCTGTGAATGCAACCTGGTAGCCATCAACACTGGAAAAGACCTGTACTGTTGGCGGATCTACCGGTTCCGGATCATCTTCACATGAAAACATGGTAAGAGCCAGTACAGCGATTGCCACAAAACCGATTAGTGATAATGTTGTTTTCTTCATAATGCGTTGGTTTAAGAATTAATAGATTTAAATTTTAGGTGCAATTTAGTGCATTTATTGATATGGTAACTTCTCTCATTTTAACACTTTTACATCTTATTCTAACCTTTTCCCCCAATTGATGATTTGAATCTCACAGGTATTGCTTAAAAAAGGCATCCATATAGTACTGACAGTAGTCATTGACTTTTGTTGAGAGATCCATGGTGTGCGGCCATCCTTTTAGCCTGTGGTACTCATTGGGAACACCAGCCCGGTCCAGCCACTTATGCAAAGAATCAGATTGACTGACTGGTACAAGAGCATCGATGGTGCCGTGAAAAATAAGAGTTGGCGGATCATCCCGGGAGATATAGGTGCGAGGGGAAGCTGCTTTGTAAAGATCGGGCCTCTCCTGGTAACTTGTCCCAAGAAAATTCAGGCATTCGCCCCGGTTACGAGCATATTCTGTTGTTAAATCAGTTGGTCCGTACAGGTTCACAACTGTCTGGACTTTGTGGTCCGGACTATCAGCATAGGCCACCATCATGGCCAGGTGGCCTCCTGCCGATCCACCGATCAGGGCAATCTTTTCAGGATCTATCAAATATTCTCCAGCATTGGCCCGTATCCACTGAACAGAAGTCTGTACATCCTGCACAGCAGCAGGGAAGGGTGCTACTCCGGATAACCTGTAGGAGACAGTTACGGTCACATACCCTTTTTGTGCATAATCGAGCAAATAGGGCAGATAATCAGATCTCTTCCCTTTTGCCCAGGCGCCTCCGTGAATAAAAATGAGCACCGGGGCTGCTTCACTCAAACTCTTTAGCTTATAAATGTCCAGTTGAAGAGAGGTGCTGTCCACCTGCCTGTAGACAATATCCTTTCGGACCTCAATACTTTCAGGAACTGCAGGCTCAGTCTCTATCAGTTTAAGCAAGCGTATCGCATAGGCTGCCTTCAGAAAGCCCTCACTCCTGAAGCCCCGCGGAGCTTTCAGCGGCCGTTCCCCTTCTTGCGTTTCCTGTGAACAAGCCTGAAGAAGCATAAGAAGCAGCAAAACACTTGAGATAAAAGCTATTCTTGTCATCATTTCAGATCGCGGTAATAGACCTCTTTTGCTTCAATGGTCATACCCGGGTTGTGACATTGAATGGCGAAGAATCCTCGCTTATACTCCTCATCCTCATAAGTCATGACCAGCTGATCCTTGACCCATATCTGAATCAGGTTGCCCTCGGCCTTTACCCGCATGGAAAACCATTCATCATCGCTGGTCAGCAGTGCGTTGGCTTTTCCGGTTGGTGTTCCCGGCTTCCAGAGCCAGCCTGTGTGGGCATCCTGGTTGTGACAGATCTGTGCCTCATACCCGATGGGATAGCCATCAGGATTATCTTCCGGCGGATTGGCCCGGAAATAGAGCCCGCTGTTTCCGCCCCCACCCTGATCACTCAATCGAAACATACCTTTCACTTCCAGGTCGGTTAGTTCAGGGCCAGTGTAGATATGACCCGTACCATCGTCGGATTGTCCGACCATGACACCATCTTTTACACTCCAGTTTGCTTTTCCCCTGACTGTCCAGCCATCAAGATTCTCTCCGTTGAAAAGGGATATCCATCCATCCGAAAACCTATTCATGATCTCAATCCAGTTGGTAAAAATAATTTCCTCCTCTTCAAAAAACCTGATCAGGTCAGGATCAGAGAACATTTTTGCCTCCCATACCCGTTGCTGCCATGAATTTGTGATGGATTTCAATTCGTCACTCTCCACCGATGGATGAAAAATGATTTCAGTAAGTCCGGCAGGCAGTGAGTTGATCAG
>DAOWNM010000126.1 GCA_030642565.1 Bacteroidota bacterium
GTACCCAAAATCTCAAATGTACCTGGCGGAATCACAGTAACCACCTCATCGTAAAGAACATTGACCACAGCCAGGGGTACGTCTATGGGACAGAATTGTCCCGGGTCCCCGATATCTACACATGTCGTATCGGGTTCACACTGAGCGGATAGCTTAATTACTGTAAGTATGACAATAGCCAGAATGGCGAGGAACCTTACGCGATTGTTCATATGAGGATTATTGACCATCCAGATGGCTTATTTCGATTTAATAAATTTTCCTGTATAGATCGCGTTGTTGTTGGTAACCCTGTAGAAGTAGGTTCCTGGAAGCAACGTGCTGCCGTTAAATTCAAACTGGTGTTCTCCGGGGGAAGCTCTCTCTGTTTCTTTGTGCATCAGTTCACCAAGGATGTTGAATACCTGTAGTTGCACGCGGTCATCATATGGTGTATAGAAGCTCATCTGAGTGATTTCAGAAAAGGGATTGGGCACAGTGGGGAGTACTTTGAACTGATCCACCTGGGAGGGATTAATCCCCGAAGGATCGAATACAATTATAACCACTGATGTATCATCCAGGTAATGCCCAATTGCTTCGGGTCCCGATCCCAGATCGATATAGGGTGATAAATAGAAATGAATGGCATAGTCACCAGCCAGGGTGGGTGTTCCGGATAGTTGAGAGCAATAGGCTTTTTCCGGTACATACCCTGTAGCATTGGAAGTATAGGTCATTCCGGGTGGTATATTCCTGACCGAATCAACGGCCAGACTATCCAGTATGTAGGTTGTGCCATTGTGTTCAAATTCCATGGCAAGGATAAATGTAATCACCTCATCATAGGCCACATCTAAATATATTAGGGGAAAATCCTGGGGACAGTACTCTCCCGGCTCATTGATATCCACACATGTCGTATCGGGGGTGCATTGTGCAGAGAGTTGAACAATAGTAAAGAACCCAAATAGCAATGTGGCTATAAGACTCGCAGTTCTTTTCATTTGGTTACAATTGGTTAAACATATAAATATAACATCAATTCCTTGCATTGTCAATTTATCAATGATTGGACCCCATTTTTGAGCTGTATCAGAACACACGCGTTATCACTTTCAGGCCTCCTTCCTACCCCATTTTCGGGTTTTTTGCAAGTCACAGGGTCGTGACCTCTTCACGGGTTGGTGAATCATGATTAATAATTACTCATCTTCCCCACCATCGTATAACGCTGTTATACAGTTTATTATAATAATAACTAAGTATCTGCGAATGAAGTTAGAAGTCACACGTTGAGAAAAACTCACCAGGTTGTGACTTCCGAATTTTCTGAAATGGACAACCCGGTTTTTATAGACTACTCAGTTGAGCAAAAACCTGAGAAAGTATCCCTTTTTTTTATTGCTTATAACTTGTCGATAGCCTGAACCAGAGGCCCAGCCTACAACTCAGACAAAACTCAGGAAACCTTTAGCTCAACGAAGTTAATTATTGGGGTCCAATATTCCTGTTGAAATTGACATATCTGCATATTTATATTATCTTGTATAACCCTATTTTTTATCAATTTGAATAAAACCTAAATTGTATGGCAACCTTAAAAGAACGCCTCTTCCAGAAAATTGAAGAGCAGAGACCAAGAACAAGGAAATTGATTAAGGATTATTGCGATGTAGTGGTGGACCAGGTAACCATTGCGCAGGCCATTGGTGGCATGCGGGGATTGAAAAGCCTGGTTACCGATATCTCTTATCTGGATCCTCAGGAGGGGATCAGATACCGGGGGTATACCCTGCCGGAAGTATTTAAAAAACTTCCCAAACCACCCGAGGCGGAGATGCCTTACGTAGAGGGGCTCTATTTCCTGCTCCTCACCGGCGATATTCCCAGCGACAGTGAGGTGGCCGATCTGGCCGACGAATTCAGAAAGCGCCGGATACTTCCACGCTACGTCTACGAGGTAATCGACGCCTTTCCCTCATTTTCACCCCCCATGGCCATCTTTTCCGCTGCCATTCTAACCATGCAGCGTGAATCGTTCTTTACCAAGAAGTACCAGGGAGGGATCAGCAAGATGGATTACTGGGATCCCACCTTTGAGGATTCTCTGAATCTACTGGCCAAGCTGCCGGAGGTGGCCTCCTATATCTATGCCAAGCTTTACCGCGATGGCAATCGTATCCAATCCAACCCCAATCTCGATATGGGGGCCAATTTTGCCCATATGATGGGAATTTCCAAGCCCTATGACGATGTCTCCCGGCTCAATTTCATCATTCATGCCGACCATGAGAGTGGGAATGTAAGTGCTCATACCGGTCACCTGGTAGGAAGTTCGTTATCAGACATTTACCTTTGCATTTCAGCCATGATCAACGGGCTGGCCGGACCTTTGCACGGACTGGCCAACCAGGAGGTGCTGAGGTGGCTTCAGGATCTGGTGGAGAAGATGGAGGGACAGGTACCCACCCAGGAGGAGATGAAGCAGTTTGTGTGGGATACCCTTAATTCGGGACAGGTTATTCCCGGTTTTGGCCATGCCGTACTGCGTAAGACCGATCCGCGCTATACCCTTCAGCGTGAATTCTGTCAAACCCATATGAAGGACGATCTGCTCTTTAAGTATACAGACCTGCTTTTTAAAGTGGTTCCGCCCATTCTGAAAGAACAGGGAAAGGCCAAGAACCCATGGCCCAATGTGGATGCCCAGTCGGGAATCATACACTGGCACTACGGCATTACGCAATATGAGTTCTATACCGTACTCTTTGGGATCGGTCGCTCCATCGGTATTACGGCTAACCTCATTTGGGACCGTGCCCTGGGCTATCCACTGGAGCGGCCCAAATCGGTGACCACCGATATGCTTGAGTCAATTGCCATGAAGGCCAAAACAAAGGAGGACAAACCCTCTAAAAACTGCAAGGAGGAGTAATCACCAATGGGAGTCAATCCCATGAATAAGTGTTCATTCAAAGAAGGCTGCCTCAAAAGGGTGGCCTTTTTGATTTGGCAGGGATAATTTCATCTATTTAAGTAACGAAATAGGTCATTAACATTTATCTTTACATCATTAATCACAAAAAAAGCATCCGTTCGTCAAAACTAAAATGGAGTGGATCCCCGGAGCCATATCAAGCTTGTTTAGCCAGTTCACCATACTTCTTTCAGGTTTTGTGCTTTTGACCCTCCTGGTCCATACGTTGCTGTTTAATAGAAGGATCCGTCGGTATCGAAGCGACTATCACAGGCTGAAGGAACAGGAGAAGGAGTCCCGGGTGGTATTGCAGCATCGAAACCAGCTTCGCGACCGCACCAAAAGCTATGAGCAGAGTCTCACCTATGCACAGCGGATCCAGACAGCCATGTTTCTTACTCCAAAGCAGTTACGGGTCTATTTCCCGGAGTCATTTATCTACCACCGGCCCAAGGAGATTGTAAGCGGCGATTTTAATTGGGCCAAGAGGATAAACGGGAAAATGCTTTTCTCGGTGGCCGATTGTACCGGGCATGGCGTTCCCGGAGCTTTTATGTCGCTCATTGGCCTGGAATTCTTCAGGCTGATTACCGTGGGAAAAGGAATTCTCGATCCGGCTGGAATTCTGAATGAGATGAACAGGCAGTTTGATATCGTCTTTGGGGAAACCGAAGAGCTTTCCCTGAAAGACGGCATCGACCTTGCCCTCTGTGCATACGACTATAAAACACTTGTACTGGAGTATGCAGGAGCATTCAATCCGCTCTATATTATCCGGGATCATGAGATCCTGGAGATAAAGGGTGACCGTATTATCGTTGGACCCGATAATGGACTTCAGCGTGGAAAATTTGAGAACAGGAGGCTGGAGATCAAGGAGAATGATATGCTCTATATGTTTACCGACGGGTATGTCGACCAATTTGGCGGGCCGGAAGGTAAGAAGTACAAGTACCGGCGTTTCAGACACCTGTTGATGTCCATTCATAATATGTCCATGGCAGAGCAGCAGAGAAAGCTCGAGGAGAATATGAACGAATGGATGGGGAGCAATGAGGATCAGATCGATGACCAGACCATTATTGGGATCAGACCAGCAAGTTTTTCATCTTCCTGATCAGCAGTTCAGTGGTAAACGGTTTGGCAATGTAATCATCCACACCACCAGCCAGGCAGTTCTCCCTGTCCCCGGCCAGTGCATTGGCTGTAACAGCAATGATGGGGATATGACTGTCGGTGGTTGACTCGATTTCCCGGATCTTCTTGGTGGCCATAATGCCATCCATCACAGGCATCAGAATATCCATCAGGATCAGGTCATACTTTTTGAGTGCAAACATTTCAAGGGCCTCTTTACCATTTGAGGCCACATCAATATGGTTTACCGCTTTGTTCAGACTGAGCAGCACTACCTTCTGGTTAATTGCATTATCCTCTACCAGCAGGATCTTGGCATCTTTCAGTGCGGTGCCTGGTTTTTCAGGCCTCTTTTCCAGGAGTACTTTGTCCGGTCCTCCGGACGGACTGACTTTCGTGGGATTTTTTGTAAAGTTCTGAAAAAAACGAAGAGTGGCACCACCACTCACACGTTCGGCCGAGAGTGTACTCTCACTCTCAAGCAACAGGTTATATGCATTGGCCAGGTTGGAGCCAGGATGTGAACTCCCATTGTGGAGTGATCTTACATAATCCACCAGCGAACCACTCTCATCTGTCTCCACATAAAATTCAAACTCAAGCCTCACCTGGCTGAGGGTCTCCTTTATGCTGCGAATATGCAACTTCATCGGATGGTCGGTAACCCGATAATCGTTTATACCGTGAAATATGTTGACAATCAGGCTCCGCAAAAGGCTCGGATCGCCAATGATAAAGTGATTCAGGTGGTCGGATCGCGAAATGGAGACCTCATCGCCGGTCCCCCCTCCCGATTTCAGAATATTGAGCGAATTCTCCAGTACCGAAGTCAGATCAAAGGAGGTGATACTCCGCGTATAGCCGATGATTCCCGGGGAGGCTATCTCCACAATATTGTTCACATCCTCAATGAGGAGGTTGGTGGAGGCCTTTAGGGTATCCATCAGCTCCTTTTGCTCCGTGTTCAATCGTACATCGTGTACCAGGCTGTTAATCAGGGCAATATTGCTGAGCGAGGTACGAAGTTTATGAGAGAGTTGGCTGATAAACTCATCCTTTTCAACGATTTTGTTCTCTGTCTGGCTCTTTGAATTCTGCAACCGGGTGAGGAGTTCTCTGTTTGTACGTTCAATGTAGAGGGAAATCAGAATCACCAGGGTATATACGGAGAAGAAAACCAGACCACTGTAAAGGTCAAGGTGAATGGCCGTTTCCAGTTGTGGCCATGAGTTTAGTACGACAGTAACTGCACCCAGCACAATGGGGACATATATTCCATGCCGCTCGTTTATACTCAACGCTCCCAGTGGGAAAATCAGGTAGAAAGCGAGAATCATAATGGACGATATACCTATGTTCAGAAGATAGCTGCTAAATAACATCGAACCGATTAGCACCAGCGCAAACATACTGCTCAGGTTGGCGTTGCGTCCCACAGGGATAAGGAAAAACAAAACCAGTGCAAGTGCCAGTGAAATACCGTTTATCAGGCTTATGGATGAGAGGCCTGTAAAACAGGAGTAGACAGTGGATATGGCCAGTATGATGATCAGAATCAGGTAAAAGAAGTTGATTCTTTTGGCCCTGTTCACCACAGCCTGTTCCATCGTTTCATCCACTCTAAAAGAGAGGATCTTTTGTAAAAATTTCAGAAACATGGTCATATTAAATGGCTTTCTTTTCCAAAGAAAGTTAAAATATGACCAAACATAAAAAATATTGGCTCTATTTTTGTGCCATAAACACATATTAGTTAGTAATTTTGTGTTTATAACAGTGAATGATCCCTTCATGAGAAAATCGCTATTTTTCATATTACTGATCTGGTGCCCGCTGATGATGTCACAGGAGGGTGAAGAGAGGGACATGGTGCAGTATTCGCCTGATTTTAAATTCAGGGATGGACTCTTTACCAACTTTGAAAGTGTAAAAGAGAACAATCCTATTCCACCCGCCCGTATTGTTACCGATGAGGATCTCTTCGACAGGGCGTTTTATGACAAGATTACTACCCTGAAGGAGATTGTGATCTATGATGATAATGGTGTAAAAAAGGTGATGAAAACTGCAAATATCTGGGGGTACAGCCGCAATGGAATACTCTACATCAATGTGGGTTCTGCTTTTCACAGGATCAGCTTTATGGGAAGCATCTGCCATTTTGTAGCCACGGTAACCACCTACAATCCCAACTATTACGATCCCTACTATTACAACCCCTACTACTCCCAGTCATACTATTACAACCGCTACTCCATGCCCCAGTCAAATGCTGGTAGTACCGACCTGAGGCAGTACCTGCTCGATTTCAAGACGGGCGATGTAATGGAGTATGATACAGAGAGTGTGGAGGTACTGCTGATGAAGGATCCCGAGCTGGCAGATGAGTATCACGCCCTTCGCAACCGGAAGAAGAAACAGATGAAATTTGTATTTATACGCCGGTTTAATGAGAAACATCCGCTCTATTTTCCAGCCAACTTATATTGATAACCAAACCCATAGAAACCAGATGAAGAAGTATTATGCCCTCCTGCTACTGATGATCCCTTTCATACAGCTGCAGGCACAGAGAGAGTATCTTCCCAGCCAGGAGGACCTGGACCATTTTCATACCACCAGAACCTATGTGGTCCTGGAGAGTAATCCCCTGTCGGATTATAACCTTGAGATCCAGGATGCAGTGAAGAAGTTCTGGGATATCACGGATTATGAGTTTCTCAAGTTTGAAGACTTCGCTGAAAAGAGTGCTGATAAAAACGCCTCTTTCCTCTATCTTGCTACCGTGAGCTTCGAGAAGGACAGATCGAGCACTCGCTATCAGTTTCTCTGTCTCTCGCTTGGGGGAGATCACGTTTCATTAGATGATTTGAAGGATGTGGCCAATATCCCCATGAGTTATTATGGGGTGGATCCAGATCGCTACGCTTATAAACTGGGCATCATGGTCAGGTTTCTGCAGTACCATGTGCGATTGATTACAGAGCATCACAATATTGTGGATGCCAATGTCTATAACTATTACAACAAGAATATGGCCGATGTAAAGGGTAAAACCATCTACCTGGTGGAGGATGAATTGGCCAGGGAGGTATCCACGGAATCGAAGATCAAGGCCATCTATCCCTACGATGTGAAGATTGTCGATAGGGAAACCATCAAGGAGCTGATTATGGCCAAGGACGAAAATACCGTCGTCTTACATAAGGTGGGGCCTGAAGGAAAAAAACTGAAAGCACGCGTTTATAATATTTTGATTGGTGTAGCTGATGCAAAGTTTTACTATTTTGATTACCACAAAGTGAATACAAAGCATCCGGATGCTTTTCTCGCCAGTGATTTTAAGAAACTGGCCAGGGCCACCAAATAGAAGGATACCAATCAATGGCCGATAAACCATCCATTCCTAAAGGAACCCGTGATTTTTCGCCCCTGGAAATGGTCAGGCGCAATCATATTTTCGATACCATCCTAAGGATCTTCAAAATGCATGGTTTTCTGCCCATCGAGACACCCGCCATGGAGAACCTCTCGTCGCTGATGGGTAAGTATGGTGATGAAGGGGATAAACTGTTGTTTAAGATCCTCAATTCGGGTGATTTCAAGGCAAAACTGAGTCCGGA
>DAOWNM010000312.1 GCA_030642565.1 Bacteroidota bacterium
CAGCAATATTACCCCACAATGGAGATGGCTCCGGAGGCCCATATATCCGACGAAATGATGTTTTATGGAACTCCCATCTTCACGATCAATTTTGATGATTTTATCAGGCTTCCTAATCTTGAGGAGTACTTTATCGAGGTGGTTCCCCAGGTGTCAGTCAGAAAGAGCCGGGGCATTCGACAGCTGGTGTTGTTGGGTGAACATCCCGATCTGGCAATCTATCCCCCGCTGCTGATGATCGATGGGGTGGCCATCTTCGATATTGAAGCAGTTCTGGCGGTCTCCCCGAGACTGATTGCACGTGTGGAGATTGTGAATGCCCCCTACATCAGGGGAAATGTAACTTTTGGGGGAATCATAAGCCTGATATCCAAAAACAATGACCTGGGGTATATCGATCTTCCTTCATCAGGACTGCTGGTTAATTACCAGATGCTGGATTTGCCCAAAGCCGGCCCTATTCAAAATGGGGTCCTTGATCCCAGGCTTCCCGATGTGCGTAATACCCTATACTGGAATCCGGAACTTGAGCTGAATCCGGAAATGGGTCAAAGGATCTCGTTTCGTACTTCCGATTTGAAAGGAGCCTATGAGATCCTGATCAGGGGAGCCGATTCGACAGGAAAATTCCTGGAGAAGAGGGTGTCTTTCAGGGTGGAGTAGAGTTGGTACCGGTGTTGAATAGTTTAATTAAATCACACTGGTGATTTATCTATCTTTAGTTCGAATGACCATTGAAAAGAGACTGGACACGACTGGCAGAATGGACAGCCAGGCATTTGAAGAACTCTTCAAAGAGTATTTTGTACCGCTGATGGCATTTTCCAGGCGAATCCTGGCGAATGAGGATGATGCCAGGGAGGTGGTTCATCAGGTCTTTATCAATCTTTGGGAGAAGTGGAGCGAGATAGATCTCTCCACATCCCTGAAATCCTATCTCTTCACATCGGTCAATAACAGGAGCCTGAATGTGATAAGGGACCGGAAAAAGTTCTCTTCAGAAGAGGTGCCGGAGAGGGCCGGGGAGTGGGATGTAAGTGCACAGATCGAGTCCATGGAACTGGAGGAGAAGATCCGGGAGGCCATTGATACTCTACCGGAGAGATGCAGGGAGATTTTTGAATTGAACCGTTTTGATGGATTAAAGTATAGTGAGATTGCCGTACAACTTGATATTTCGGTGAAAACAGTTGAAAACCAAATGTCGAAGGCCCTGAAGATACTGAGGGAGAAACTAGCAAAATACCTGACGATCCTGTTGTGGTTGATGCTGTTTACGCTGAATTAAAAAAAGTGCTGTTCAGTTATAGGGGTCAGACCGGTCGGGCGTGTGTTATAGATGAATATGTCAGGAGAAGAGATACATATAGATTTTAATCACCTGGTAACCAGGTATCTTTCGGGAGAGTTGAGTCCGCAAGAGCTTACCGGGTTCCAGGAGGAGCTTCGAAAAGATCCCGGGAAACAGGCGTTGCTGGATGAATACCGGAAAATCTGGGATTCGGTTGGAGCTGTTCCGGCACGGGAGAGATATGACCTGGAGGTTGAATGGGCGCTGATGCAAGAGAAACTTCCGGGGTTTGATACTGAATCCGGAGACGAAAAAGCAGGCCGTAGTGCCGGCCGTTCACTGCTTTATTACTCCTACCGGATCGCTGCAGTACTGGTGGTGGGCGTGATGCTGACATTTGCCTGGATTTATGTGACCCGTATGGCTGGTATGGAAAAGGTGATGGCTAAAAATGAGCCGGTGGAGGTGATCCTTGAAGATGGGACAAAGGTGATCGTTAACAGGCACTCCAGGTTAAGGTACAGACAAAAATTTGATCAGCAGGAGCGAAAAGTATACCTGTCGGGTGAGGCGTGGTTTGATGTGACCAGGGATACCACAATGCCCTTTGTGATCGATGCCGGAGCAGCTCTGGTGGAGGTGCTGGGTACAAGTTTCAATGTGAATGCCTACAAAGAGAATCCTACAGTGGAGATTACCGTGGAGAGTGGCATGGTGGCCATGAGTGCCAAACAGGATCAGAAGGATCTGATCGTGATGAAGGCTGGTTCAGGGGGTACCTACAACAAATTGCAGAGGGAGTTGAAACTGATCCCCTCCTCCGATCCGAACAATATCTCCTGGAAGACCAGGGAGCTGTACTTCGAGGGTTCCACTCTCCAGGAGGTGGCTGATCTGCTGAACAGGGTGTATGATGTAAATATTGTGATTATGAACCAGGAGCTGGCCTCCTGCCCGATTACTGTTACATTCAGGGATCAGACTATTGAAGCCATATTGAACGTTCTTGAGATAACCCTTGACCTGCAGGTTACCCGAACAGGGGATGAAATCAGGGTGGATGGGGAAAGATGTGTTGAATAGAGTTAATGGAATGTCAGGATTCGGATTGAAAATATCCCTGCTTGTTTTCATACTGGCAGCTGGCCTCGTTGTATCTGGTCAGGAGGCCATGCAGCATATCACACTTCATTTTGATGAGAGGCCCATACGGGAGGTACTGGATCGGATAGAGGAGCAGTCGGGGCTTAGTTTTTCTTATAACTCCAGGCTGATTGATGAAGATGAGCTTGTAACCATCCAGGTGAGCGGGGTGACCCTGGAAGAGGCTCTCGATAAGCTTTTTTCTGAGCGGAGAATCGCCTTTGAAGTGGTTGAGCGGCAGATTGTACTTAAGCGTTTGCGGCGGCTTAAGGTGGATGTAAATGCAACAGTAAGGGCTGACAGCAGCGGGATCATGCCTGTGAAGTTTACAGTGAGCGGGTATGTGAAGGACTCCGGAACCGGGGAGGTGCTTATTGGTGCTACCATCACCATTCCTGGAGGAGTAGAAGGGACTATCACTAACAACTACGGTTTCTATTCGATGACTCTGCAAAGAGAGGTGGAGGAGCTGCTCTGTACCTATGTGGGGTACCGGAACAGGGCCATAACGGTAAGTTCGGGGGAGAACCAGACACTTCATTTTATTATGGAGAAGGAGGTTTCATATATCAGGGAGGTAACCATCTATTCCGATGAGGTTGACAATATCATCCGGACCGCCAGGAGCTCTGAGGGTCGTATCAATCCTGAATCGGTCAGGAAAATGCCCGCTCTTTTTGGGGAGAAGGATGTGATCAAGTCCCTGGCAGCCGTTCCGGGAATCAAGTTCTTCGGGGATGGATCCACCATC
>DAOWNM010000031.1 GCA_030642565.1 Bacteroidota bacterium
GTAAGAAGCTTAAGGAATCCCTTTCTGTTTACGGAAGGGAGGACGTCAAAGGACCAAAGCACATCATTGGTATAGATCTGTTGGTTTCCACTATTATATGAATCATGTGTTCTTGCCGAAATGGTATAGTCAAATCCCTCTTCAAGAACGATCTTATATCCTTCGATCCATTTCCTGAAATTGCGAGGAACGTGAGACGTACTGAAACTGTTTTCAAACGAATAACCCAAAATTGGTGCAGCATGATCATCTCCCGAGACAATGATGAATCCATCAGAATCATTGATATCGAAAAGATATATGAGATTTTCCTGACCAGTGGTTCTCTTTTTTACACTCCTGTTGAAGGATTTTGTTGTGGAATACTGAACATAGGATAGATTGAAGTTGGTTGATCCCTTTAACCGGGAGGTATGGTTCAGAAGGAGGAAATTCTTCGCTGCGGTTTTGACCTTGTCAACCGGGACTTCTTTCCCAAATATCGAAACTGAGATTATCAATAATACGAGGACGATATACGTTTTCATGATTATTGGAGTTTCAGGTAAAGCAAAGAGTCCTTAATATACTGATATTTATTGTCTCAAGAACATTTATCCAAATCAGGACCATGTACATTGTCCCCAGAAAAATCGCTTCTTGTCTCACAGGATCCATTGGAATAATACTGGTAGACACGGAATTCTTGGGAGGATCTTTTAGCACAGCGACCACCTGCCCGGGGGGTACCGGCATGGTTCAGGGGAATTCCGGGAGCTGACTGTCACGGCCCGTTTCCGGACCTCTACCTCCAACGGCTATGGTTATGTCTGGTACCGCGGACTTGATTACGACACAGCTTCGGTATACAGGGATTTTTCAGGAGTCTGCCACGGTCACTCTGTCCGTTGCGTGAAAAATTTCAGCCCCAGCGATATAAGGATGGAAACCAGGTAGATGATGATTCCGTAAATGGTGGTCCAGCAGGTTATTTTGATTCCTTTTGCCAGTATGGCAGAAGCAAGCTGGCTGTCTTTATTGGCGAGGTAATCGAATAATTCCACAAGTCCCAGTATCTGACCAAGAGTTCCGGACACCAGCGTAGGGAGAGCGACAGATTTGATATATCCTATCAGGTTCTTTATTTTGTCTGCATTGGTTGTTGTAGATTTGAATGCCAGTGTACCAGCTATTACTGATAGGGAGAGAATAACCAGGAATAGTAGTGATAATGTTCCCATGAACCACAAATTTCCTTCAACGAAGAAGCGTATTACGAAGTGTATCATAATTTCAGGTTTTAGTGAGTAAACAATTACAGTTCAAAATTAGATTCATGGTCCTTTGAAGTCAATGTGAAATGCAATTGAAAACCTGTAATTCATCACCAATTTATGGGTAGTTTCTGAAAAATCGCCAAATTGAGGCTAAAATCTTTTGATGCGCAGGTTATACCACACTATATTCTGGATCGCTACATTTGTTATTCTCACCCTCACTTTCGGGCGTTCATATGGTGGTCTGGCCCAGTCCTTCTATTTCGTTGCGTTTCTTTTTCCGGTCATTGTGGGTACATCCTACCTGGTCACCTCCTTCCTGGTGCCCCGATTCCTGCTCAAGAGAGTGTATTTCAAGTTCGTTCTTTATTTTATCTATACACTGGTTTTTTCGGTATACCTGGAGATGCTGGTGATGACATTATCGCTTGTTCTTTTTGCCAACTTTCAATACAACGAACTGAATCCAAAGACAACCGATATTGTTTTTCTTACTGTTGTGCTCTACTTTTTTGTTTTTCTCAATACAATCATATTCCTGATACAGGAGCACTTCAGGGGAGAGGAGAAACAGCGGGAGCTGGAGAGAGAAAAGGAGAAACTCACAAAGGGGTATCTGGTTGTAAGGTCGGAGAGAAAAAACAGCAATGTCCGGTATGACAGTATTGAGTATGTGGAGAGCCTTGGCAATTATGTGAGGATCATCACCTCTTCAGGCGAACCGATTCTGACAAAAGAGAAGATCAGCACCCTGAAGGAGAAACTTCCCGACAGCTTTCTTCGAATTCACCGCTCCATTATTGTAAACAGGGATAAGATACAATCGTTCAACAGAGAGTTGATCGCTGTGAATGAAATGGAGTTACCCCTGAGCCGAAAGTACAAGGAAGAGGTGATCGACAGGTTAGCCAAGGGTGACTAGCCCGGCATTTAGAGTGTAAAATCTTGACATTTTTTAATTCTCCCTGAAAAGGGAATCTAACAATAGATTATCTTAACAGACAGAATCAATATCTGATTAATGAGGTTGCGAAAACTGAGAAGGTTCTGTCTGATTTTCCTGATGGCCATATCGGGGGTGTTAATTCTTGTGTTTGCTTTTATCAACCTCCCATTCTCTCAGCGTTTTGCCACCAGACAGGTGAACCAGATTCTCAACCAGGTAGATGTTCCGATTCATATCGATGCCATCAGGAAGATCCTGCCGGGATCAGTGAATGTTCAGGGAGTGGTCATAGCGGACCATCAAGGAGATACCATCATTTATACTGGTGAGCTTCAGGCAGATATTCGTCTGGTTGCATTGCTTCGGAGTAAAGTGGTGCTTCGGGATATGGAACTGGAAACGGCGCTTGTTTATTTAGCCAGGAAGAGCAGTGCGGAGAAACTTAATATTGCAGCGGCCTTTCAATCAGGGAAGAGAGAGGATGTTGCCCCGTCAGAAAATGAACCGGCCAGTTGGGAAATATCCATCAAAAAGGGAGAGCTCTCGCATATCAGATTCCGGATGACCGACTCCATTGCGGGAATCCATATTTACCAGGATGTTTCAGAAATTGATATAAGGGGTTTCCGTATCTCACTGTTTGAAAGAGATATTTTTTGCAAAACTCTGGATTTGAACAGTGCTGATGGATCTGTAAATCTCACTCCCCGCCTGATGCCAATAAAGGAGATAACCGGCTCCCCATGGAATTTGGGACTACTTAACTTATTGCTGAATGATATAAACTTCACCTTTCATCAGCCTTCCAATGGTCTGAAGCTGGAGACAAAAGTGGGCGAAGGGAGCATCCGGGCCAATAAACTGGAGCTGTTATCAAAGACCGTGGATCTAAGGAAGATCTCTTTAAAAGATGCGATAGTCGCCATACATTCCGGTAATCGCTCTAAAAAGTCAAAGGATCATTCAGTTGATATGGATAGACAGTTGAACTGGAACTTTTTGTCAGAATCCATTGAAGTTGAAAATGCATCTGCACTGCTGGGAACAGAACCCGGGACAATCTATTCAGGAATTGACCTGAATATCAAAGATTTCAGGCTCGACGATGATCGGGCCGGGATGAAGGTGAGGAAGATGAATCTTGAAATGAGTAACGGTTTTTCCCTGAAGAATGTGAAGGGTGAACTTGATTCTGACAGTGATCAGACAAAGCTCCATATGAAGATAGAGACAGGGAACAGCCATATTGGACTGGAGGGCTATGCAGAAGAGAGACTCCTTGATATCATAAAAAGACCGGGAGAGATTGAAAAAGCCACAATGAAGATCGAGCAGACCCAGGTCTCGTTAAGTGATTTATCATGTTTTATTACAGAGATGGAGGAGTCCACGCTATATGCCGTCCTTTCATCATCACCCATTGATATGGAGGGCAACCTGACTATGGATGAATCGGTGTTCAGTTTTGCGGAAGTATCGGTTTCACAGAAGAGTAATTTCAATATGGCACTGGAAGGAGTCATTGAAAATCCATTCCGGTTTTCGGAAGCAACGGGGGAGCTGGACCTGAAAATATCTGGTATTGAGCAGGCATGGATGGAGAGGCTGGCTACCGGTTTTGGGATAGAGGACTCGCTTCCTGATCTTTCAGACTTGCAAATTCAGGGCCACATCTCAGATTCGCTCAAAGCGCCGGATATCCATATAGCGTTGACAAACAATTCAGGAGGAGTAGATATTGCAGGATCGATCGATCTCAACAGGGAAATTTTTAAGCTGGGTTGTTCCTTTCACAGCGTTGACCTGGGTAATCTTCTGTTGATCTCAGAGATGGGTTCCTTTACCGGCGCGGGCGAGATAAAGGGTGCCGGCTTCCCGGGGAAAAACCTGAATGCAAGTTTTTACCTGCAGATTGACACCCTCGGTTTCAATGATTATAACTACAGTCAGATACTTCTGGCAGGAACGCTTGAGCCAGGGGAGTATGAACTTAATATGGTGGCAAAAGATTCATCCCTGAAGGGAGATCTGAATGTTGTGTTGAACCTTGCTGATTCGGCAATTGGAGTGAATGCTTCAGGTGTTATTCAGGCACAACTCAACAATCTTCACCTTTATGATGATACACTGGAGGTTGAAACCACCATAGAGGGGCATCTTACTTTAAAGGGGAATAAACTGGGATCGGACATAAGCGCAAGTGAGATGACATTTACCACCCCTCAGGAAACTGCAGTGATCCACCGGCTGAATGCAAACTTCAGAACAGACTCTATCAAGACACTGCTTTATGCGGAGGCTGATTTTTTCAATGTAGATATGCTGCTATTGAAGCCGTTGAATGAGCTCGACTCACTTGGGAAGGGGTATAAAAATTATTTTGCATCCTTCCGGGATCCCTCTTATATTACTGCAGCAGACCGGGTATCTGCTCTTCCTGAGATCAGTGCAACGGGTCAGATATCACATCACAAAGTCCTCGGGATATTTATGAAGGATACCGGACTTCATTTCACCAATCTTGATATTTCAATCATACACCCGTCTGACGAAAACAGGTTGAATATAAACATCAAAGGAGATGAGATTACATATAAGATGGCCAAAACGGGGAGCCTCAATGCAGCGATTACAGACTCGGCCGGAATGATCATTTTTGAGCTCATTGCTGATAAAACCTCCCTCTTTTCAGGGCCTGAAAACAGGTTACAGTTAACGGGCAATTTTACCAACCGGAGCACACTGGCCACGCTCTCTGTTGATGATTCCCTGAATCATAGTGTCTACTATTTAGAGGTAGCCGGCAGGGTGGATAGCAATCAGATTGTTCTGGAGATTCCGGCACAGCAGTTCACGCTAAACCGGGAGCAGTGGCATATGGAGAGATCAGATCTGCTCACCATCGATCTGAATACCAAAGCAGTTTTTACCGCATTACGAATGAACAGAGACTCCTCTTTTATTCATATGAACACACTGAATCAGGATCCATTCATCTCATACAAATGTGATTTGAAACAGGTTGAACTTGGATCTCTTTTAAGTAGTGACCTGTTTCCGGGCAGGCCCGATGGTACTATTACCGGATCCATTGACTTCAGTACAAACAGGGATATTGAGAAGAGAATTGTTGCCGGACTGCAAATAGGCGATATAAGGTATTCCGGACAGGATATCAGCGATATCCAGCTGGATGGTTCACTCTCAATGGGACAATCTGACGACTATTCCATTGATTTGCTTGCGCGGATGGACTCTTCCAATGTTGAATTGAAAGGTGAGAAAATTAAAAGTGGAGACCGTAATATCAATGCTGAGTTTTCCCATTTCCCTTTTATCACCATTCAACCTTTCACCAGGGAGTATCTGTCGGATCTGGGAGGTTTCATATCAGGAAAACTCAATGTCTCATCTCATACTGGTAGTGAACAGTACAATGGTGAATTGATGTTCGAGGATGCCCGGCTGAAGGTCAATCTGTTGAATAGTGCATTCAGAATACCTCCTCAGCGCATAGTGTTAGCTGATGAAAGGATGGTGTTTAACAATTTCACGGTACTGGATACGCTGAATAGAGAGCTAAATGTTGATGGATATATTGAATTGGGGAGGGATAAACCGATCAGTGCAGACCTGAACATATCTTCCTCAAAACTTCAGGTGATGAGTAGGGACGAGAAGAGCAAGGCGCCCTTTACAGGGAATGTTTTTGTCGATTCACGGTTTTCTGTAAAAGGTCCGCTTACCAAACCGAAGGTTGAGGGAAGAATACTCCTGTCTGAGGGTACTGAGATCTTTTATCAGCATATGGAAGATCTCAGGCATTCAGAGAGTGAGAAAATAGTAAGTTTTGTCCACACTGCTGCCACTGAGGAGATCAGGCCGCCCATGCTGAGCACGCAGAGCAAATTCATGAACTCAACTATTGAAACGATTGTTGAGATAGATCCAACCACCAGGATCAACTTCACTTTAACCAAACGGATGTTCAATATTGATCTGGATGTTAAAGGGGGTGGACAGGTACAGTATAATATGCTGGAAAATGAGCAGGTCACGCTATTGGGCAGATATGAGATTGGTGATGGGGCAGCTCTCCTTAAGCTGACAGGTTGGCCCAATAAGTCTTTTCGTATAGCAGAGGGTGGCTACATTCGATGGGATGGGATGGTTGAAAATCCTGAATTGAGATTTGAAGCGGAGAACAGGGTGTCTAGTTCTTACATCAATCCGGTTGATGGTAAGAGGAGGGAAATTGAGTTTAACGTTATCCTTCAGATCTCAGGCTATCTTTCAGACATGAATGTACTGTTTACCATCCGTACCCCGGATCAGTATGTGATGAGCGTTATAAACACCATGAGTCCGGAAGAACAGATGCAGCAGGCTATTTCGGTGCTACTGTTCGAAACCATCGATTTGCCCGGGGTCTCTTCGTCAACTGACTACATGACACAGCAGGTAAACCAGATACTGGCTTCACAACTGAATCGGCTCACTAAAAGCGCCATTAAGGGAGTCGATATCTCTTTTGAACTTGACTCTTACAATCAGTCCCCACAGGAGGGGGGCGAGCCAACAACCAGCCTCTCTTATGAGGTTAGAAAATCACTTCTAAACAACAGGGCCCAGATTGAATTTTCGGGACGCCTGAATGATGTAAATCAGTCGCCAGGGGCCTCTGACCACTCTTTGAACAATGTCTCTTTTGAATACAGACTTGATTCTGCAGCTACGAAATACCTGAAGGTTTATAATGAGCATACCTACGACGATGTATTTGAAGGGGAGGTGATTAAAACCGGTATTGGCTTTACATACAGAAAACGGTACAGGTCATTAAGCGATATCTGGAGACGGAAGAGATGAGGATTCATACAGCCATATACCTGGTAACCCTGTTGCTGATCCCGGGTGGGTGTTCAAATACCCGCTTTCTGGCGGAGGACCAACTGCTATATACCGGACAGGAGGGGATAAATATCACCCTGGGCCAGGAGGATGTGAAGTCCTCTTCAGTGAGACAGCATCTTCAATCGGTCACGCCTCAAAAACCCAACAATTCTATGTTTGACCGGCGTCTGCTGCCCCCCATTGGATTGTGGGTTTATAACTACTGGGAGGTTGATGAACAAAAAAAGTTCAGGAACTGGATATACAAAACACTATCAACCCCCCCTGTACTTATATCTGATATTAACCCTGAACTCAGGGCTAAAAATATGAAAAACAGCCTGTTTGATCAGGGTTATTTCCAGGCCAGAGCCTGGTCGGTGGTGGATACAAGTGCCAGGAATCCAAACAAAGCCAGGGTCGCATATTTTGTAGAAGTTGGCTCCCCTTACCGATATGCTCAGATCGAATTTGATTCGGTCATTGAATCCATCGATACCTTAATAAACCAAGACGATTTCAGGAACCAGATAGAGACCGGTGACCAATTCAACCTGGATAAATTAGCAAAGGCAAGAAGCGGACTCTCCAGGCAGTTTCAGAACCAGGGCTATTTCTATTTCAACCAAGATTTAATTGAATTAGATGCAGATACAGCGCTGGGGAACAATCAGATGGACCTGGTTGTTCGCGGAAAAAAGGAGATCCCGCAACCTGTTCTTTCAAAGTATAGAATAGACACTATTCTTGTCTATATCTCCAGATCGTCAGATAGTGCCATCTCCATGCTGGAGCCTGCAAGATATGAGGATATAACGGTTTATTCTTCGGGCGACTACCTGAAACCTGCAGTCATTAGCGATGCACTCTTTTTTAATACCGGCGATCTCTACTCCTACACCGCCTATCGGAATACCATTGCACGTCTGAATAACCTTGGAGTCTTCAGTTATGTAAGAATATCCTATGAGGCTTCGGGCCCGGATAGTCTTCACAATCTACTTAATGTGAGGATAGACCTGATCATGGCCGATAATATCAATTTGAATTTAGAGGCCGACCTGGTGATGAAATCCACTGGATTCATCGGGCCTGGAGTTTTGACAGGGATCTCACATAACAATACTTTTAAGGGCGCGGAAAAGATACAAATCGCACCCACAGGAGCCATCGAATGGCAGTGGGGACCAAAACAGGAATCGCAGCTGGGCACATTCTCCTATGAATTGGGTGTAAACTCAAGTTTGACTTACCCAAGACTCATTCTCCCGGGAGGCAGGTCCAGGATCAACAGTATTATGAATCAGGAGACATCCATTCATCTGAATTTTAACATCCTGAACCGGACAGAGTATTACTCTATGTTCTCGGCTCTGACCAGTTTTACATACAGTTGGGGAAAGAGAAGGGAGATACGGCACTCCTACTCTCCGGCATATCTGAATTCTGTATCTCTCCTGGCTACAACCCCGGCCTTCGATTCAGTGATCAATGATAACATCTATATCCGGAAGAGTTTTGAGGAGCAGTTCATTGTGGGTATGAAGTATAATTTCAGCTACGACAATACATATAAAACCCAACCTCAGAATGTCTACTTCCAGGCAGGAATAAGCAGTTCCGGAAACGCAATGGATTTTTTGGCGGGTATGGGGAAGGATGCATCCGACAGGCCCTACGAAATTCTGAGCACTGTCTATTCACAGCATCTGAAAGTTACGACTGACTTCAGATACTACATTAATGGTTTCAACAAGACCCTTGCTATGCGCCTCTATGCAGGCATCGGAATCCCTTACCTCAACTCAACCGTTCTCCCTTACGTGGAACAGTTTTTCAGTGGAGGTGCATATAGTGTAAGGGGATTTACAGCGCGGACTTTAGGACCGGGATCTTACCATGAGAAGGAGAGTAGCTATATAGATCAGTCGGGAGATATAAAACTGGAAGCCAACCTGGAATACCGGTTCGGAATCTCCAGGATCCTTAAAGGGGCTGTTTTTCTGGAGACCGGAAATATCTGGCTGATCAATGAGGATGAGAACAGGCCCGGATCACAATTCAACTTCAGTACTTTTTATGATCAACTGGCAGTGGGTACTGGCGTTGGACTGAGGTTCGATTTCAACTTCTTTGTTCTGAGAACGGACCTTGGATTCCCGCTCAGAACCCCATACCTTCAGGATGATAAGAACTGGTTACCCGGAAACAGTAGTGTGCTTTCAAACGCCCTGTTTTACTTTGCTATAGGATATCCTTTCTAGGAGATATTGCTGGAATAGGTACTCTTATCTTTAGAGTAGTTTTTTGATATGGTGTTGTATGGTCATTACTCCATAGCAGTGCCGGTCAGCTGAATGGGATGCCCTGGACCAAATGATGCCCTGTTTTCCCTGTCCCACAACACTCTGTTCTCCTCGAATTTGAAGGTATATTTCGTGCTCTGGGGTGTTTCATAGTAGATGATGTTGACCGTGTAGGTGTCGGCGGTTTCCCATGCACCACTTACGGCCACCTTGTCTGAGACCAGGTGTGGATTTGCCAGCACTCCTTTTTCCATGTTATGGTACCCTGCCCTGAAGGTCTCTTCTCCCTGGTCGGTGGTGATCGTGATTTCGGTGGATGAATCTTCAAAATTGAAGGCGATGGTTTTTATGGAGCGGTCATTTGGCTCAAGAGTGTAGGTCTTCCCTGAGACTTCTGAAGCCTTCGGTGAGTTTTTATCTCCCGCAGCTGTACTGATGGCCAGTCCATTCAGTTTTTGATTCAACTGCTCCACTCCCTCTTCATCGGGAGGGAGGGAGCCCTCTTGCATGGCAGGTAGCAGGTGCTCCCACACAATGTTCAGGATTCCCTGCATATCGTCGGACCCGGAGGTGATGGCAAGCACCACATCCTGTTCGGGCATCACGATGCAGTACTGTCCGAATGCCCCGTCGCCCCGGTAAGCGTTGTGACGGCACTGCCAGAACTGGTAACCGTAGCCCTGGTCCCAGTCGCTCTCCGGGTTGCTGCCGTTGGAGGTTTGATACCCGGTAGCCTCTTCTACCCAGGCTTCAGAGAGCAGCTGTTTTCCTTCCCATACACCTTTCCGGAGGTAGAGAGTGCCCAGTTTGGAGATATCTTCGGTGGTAACGCTCAGTCCCCATCCTCCCATATTGATGCCCCGGGGATCCGATTCCCAGCTTGGGTTTTCAATGCCCAGGGGTTCGAAGAGCCTGGGGGTGAGAAAATCGAGAACAGTCATTCCGGTCACCTTCTGGAGGATGGCAGAAAGCATGTAGGTGGCCCCGCTGTTGTAGACGAAATGGGTACCCGGTTTGTGCTCTACCTCCTGCGCCAGGAACCCCTTCACCCAGTTATCGCCCTGCATCATCCGGCTTCTGGTACCCGATTGGTGGCCCGAGTTCATTTTCAGCAGGTCGCGGATGCGCATGGCTTCCAGGTTGCTGCCGGGCTCCGCCGGGGTATCTTCCGGGAAGAACGAAATCACCTGGTCGTCAATGCTTAACAATCCTTCATCCTGCGCCATCCCGATGGCGGTGGAGGTAAAGCTTTTGGATAGGGACCATAACAGATGGGGAGTGTCGGGGCCATAGGGGGCCCACCATCCTTCTGCCACGATATTGCCGTGTCGTCGCAACATAACACTGTGAAGGGCATCTGGTTGTGCTTCTTCCAGTGCTTCCACAAACTGCAGTAAGGCCCTGGATGAGATACCCTCCATTTCGGGGGTGCTGTAGCCAGTGTTGCCGGATGGTTCATCTTTTTGAGAGGTGGTACATACTGTCAGCCCCAGCAGCGGGACCAGGATCAGGATGGAGAGGAGTTTTTTCATGTCAATCATTCATATATTGAGTAGTTCACTTCAACCGTCCGCCTGTACGCATGGGATCGCCTTTGTATCCCAACTGCTCCCAGTTGAGCCTTTTGGACTCTTTCCCGAAATGGCAATCGGCGCATTTCAGTGATCTTTTGGCAGGAGCAATCATATGATTGATAGGCCAGTACATTTCAGTTTCCACAAAATCAAACTCTCCCGAATAAGTTATATTGCTTTCTGCCATTCCCAATGCTGAGGCACTGTTCCAGTCGAATGTTTTCCAGTATCCATCCGGGCCGAACAGTTTTGGAGTGATTAAATAGTTGTTTTTCGAATCGTAAATTTGTTTGCCGCGCATCAACTTGAATGGGGTAATCTTGGCCATCTCATCTTCGATATTTCCGGTAAGTTTGTTCAGCTCCACCACTTTTTCAGGATCAAACTTATCCCCAAACTGGTAATAATCAGCTTGTCCATTGTGCCACCTGTATTCCGGAACCACCCTTTTTCCCCAGATAAAATCGCCTTTCTTCTTGTCGTAGATGGGTAGGCCGAATTCATCGAGCTGAACGGTTTTGTCCTCTCCGGCTGTGGACCAGTCCCACCAGGTTTTGGTGGGTTCTTCACGGGCAAAGAAGGGGATATGGCAGGTTTCACAAGCCACAGAACTTATGTGATCGTTTACTATCTTCTTTTGATGAGGTTTTTCGTCGTGGCAGTCCAGGCAGGTAATGTGATTGGTGCCGGCTGCCAGTGAGCCGTGACTTGCCCCGAGAATCTGGTGATTTTCCCCGGCGTGACAGTCGGAACAAGAAAAGCCAAGTTCCCCCATATGAATGTCAAGGGCAGGCGAAGGATTGATCAGGCTTCCATCCAGGTCTCCATGTTTCACTCCTGTTCCTCCACCACCATTGAAATGACATACGCTGCAGTTCTTAATGGTGCTTCTACCCACACTTTGCGCCACTTTAACCAGGTCTACAGAGGGATCGGGCATTCCTGCACCAGTGGGCACTTTTTTATAGGTTCCGGTCTGGTCGTGACAAATCAAACAATCAATATTGTTTCCATCTGTGAAGTCAAATGTTTCATCTTTCCATCCAAAACCAATATGGCAACTGGTGCAACGGGCCCAATTTGAAGTTAAGGAGATGCAATAATTATTGATGATATTTTGCTTTCCCAGTCTCATTGTTACTCCTTCGTTATTGACAAATTTGTCACCCAGCCAGTTCCAGTGTCTGGTTTTCATAATATCCTTGTCAATGCCATCGTGGCAAAGCAGACAGGTTTCTGTAACTTCCTGAGGAGTGGCAAAAGGACCTTCTATAAATTCCGAATGGTCCTCCTGTGCGAAAATGGGGATTACAAACAAGAGAGCGACGAGCAGTGTTGTCAGGGTTTTCATAACATACATTTTAAGGGTTGTATAAATGTATGTTATTTTGACGGGTTATCCTTGAAATACTCTTATGTTGTACAGAAAAGGGTATAGCTTCTGTCTCTTTTTTTTCATATTTTTGAAACTGGCTTTTAGTCGTAAAGATCTGGTATGTTCAGAATACTCTTTCTTATTACACTTGTCATCACACTTTTTGGACCTTTATATGCCCAGGAGCGCGGATTCTCAATTGAGGTTTTTGTTCTGACCGATATTACGACCCAGGCTTATGAAGAGGAGGCTGCTGGTTTGTTTCCCTATCTGGATAAGAACTCCAATGACGATTTTGTGAAGTCATTCGGTGTGGGCGGTCAGGTAGCGTTCAACCTCTCACCCCGTTTCATATTTCAAGCTGGTACCGGGATGAAGTATACATCCATGGAGTTCTGGTTTCAAAGGATGTGGAGTTCGGATTCAAAATGGTACAACCTTGCCGTAGAAGATGTGCAGCAGATTCATCTTTTTGTCCCGCTGAGTATTTATATCCAGTCGGTACGTGAAAAACGGTTCAGAATCAGGCCGGGCCTCTCCCTGGAACCCAACCTGCTCCTTTACAACAAGGGTTCCATCACCATCCTGAATGAGGATATCATATCGAACCTGGCCGAGCCTGAAGGCTCTCCCAGAAGGCTATTGGGGATCGCCTCCTTCAACCTGAAGTTCTCCTATGGGTTTCAGGACAACAGGGAGGTCTATACTGAGCTGAAAATTCACAACACCCCGAGGTTCTTCAACGAAGAGTTCGGCCTTATGGCCCTGCCCATTGGCGCCATGTGCTGTTTGGGATACCGTTTCTAAGGGCGTAATGAGGTATTCGACCAACCGTCTCAGATATGACTTCATTTATTACACTTAAGTTATTCATCATCAGGATCATAGGTAAAAACCTCCTCCAGCAGAACCCGGTCACAGTTGGATAATTATGGTGTTTACTCCAGGTATGATATGCCCGGTTATGTTTCTCATAAATTTGATCCTATAATTCCGGAACACTTCCTTGATTAGCCAACAGGTAGTAAAACAACCTATTCTTTGA
>DAOWNM010000116.1 GCA_030642565.1 Bacteroidota bacterium
ACAAAGGAGTACCCTTCGCTCAATCCATATTCATACTGCACATCGGGATTGTTGAGCTGTTGGAGTACCGGTGCGGTAGATTCCGCATAATAGAGAAATCCCCCGGTACCACTGGCCGGATCCCCGGCACTGGAGAAGAGGTCCTTCCGGTTGCTCCCTGTTGAGATCACCAGGAAGGCTCCAATGGCAAAGAGGATCACAATGCTCATGCTACGGGTCAGGTTTCTGCGAGCATTTTTCATACTCAGCAGCTGCAGATCGATCACTTCCTTTTTTTCTGAAACAGTGCGTGAGAGGTACCAGTAGAAAAAGAGAACAGCCGATAGCAGCAACAATCCACCAGCACCGAAAAAGAGAGGCACATTGACCACCTCCATCCTGATCAGCTGTGTGACAATCAATCCAATAGCAGCAACTCCGGTCGTTATAAAAAGCCAGACAACAGCCTTTCGGGAGAGCCAGGTCTTCAGTCTTTGGCCAGCTCCTTGCGATGATGAACCCGTCTGCGGTCTTTGGCCAGCTCCTTGCGATGATGAACCCGTCTGCGGTCTTTGGCCAGCTCCTTGCGATGATGAACCGGTTTGCATACTTTGTGACCTCCCCGGCTTTTTATGTGACCTGAAGTTACGTTTCAGTGTGCGGTTCATGGGAAACCAGAGCGCCAGAAAAGCGATCAACAGGGTGAAGAGCAGTCCGGTTGCCAGGGTGGAGATCCTTATATCCATATGCATCATCTCTGTGCGAACCACCCCGCTCCACACTCCGTTCAGGGCAATAAATACCATTTTATTATAGAGCACTGCCAGCAGCACGCCAGCCACGGAGCCTGCCAGAGCAACCAGCATGCTCTCTCCCAGCGTGATGCGGCGTATGATTTTCAGCGGTATACCCATCACCACCAGCGTTCTCAGTTGTTCACTCCTGCTCTCGATGTTCAACAGAAAGAGCAGCACACTCAGCAAAACAGCGGCCACCAGCAGGAAAAAACTGAGTCCGCCAAACAGCTGACTGAAATCCACTCCGCCCCCGGCCGCCTCATACCCTTTGGTCCGGGTGGCCTCCAGGGTAAAACCAAGCATGGCCGGATCGATCTGCTCCATTAGCGCGTTCTCCAGCGAAGTCAGAGTCAGACCCTCTTCGGAGTCTGCGAGATCATCCCCAATCGGGTCCGCGAGATCATCCCCAACCGGGTCCGCGAGATCATCCCCAACCGGGTCCGCGAGATCATCCCCAACAGCATACCGAAACGAGGTATAGGTTCCGAAACGGTTCTTCCAGAGCTTCTCTCCCCTCTCCACAGAGATAAATGCCTTGGGAATTCCGCCATACTCGTCCCAGTAATCTTCATCTTTGTCCCTAATGCTCTCCAGCGATATGGGCACCCCGGTCTCCCAGTCACGACAGTTGCCAACATCGGAAAGTCCGGGAAGATCGGGCATCAGATTCACATCGCCGTACCGTCCCTCCATGGGCAGGATCGAATAGACCACAAAAGTGGTTGTGGTATCGGTCAGTTCGCGCAACAGCCCCACCACAAAATAGCTTAGCTGCAATGTATCCCCCACATCGGCCGAAAGATCTTCGGCCAGCCACTCATTGATCATTATCTGTTCGGGCTTCAGCATATGTGAAGGAACCGTGGAGACAAATGAGTAGGGTGCGGCACCGTGTGCCGATTCAATCCGGTTCACAAAGTAGGTGAGGATCCCCTCACTGGCTGAAGTCTCTTCCTGGACCGGAATCCCTTCCCTTTCAATCCCCACATGAAAGAGCGGTCCCGATGCCACATCAAAGAGCGGTCCCGATAGTGCATCATCTATAAATACCCTGTCGCTTGTCACCTCCAGTTGCTGAAGCTCATCCAGTTCGATCAGTTTCAGTCCCGCATCGGCAGCTGAAAACTGCTCCCTCATTGCCTCCCGTATCGCCACCCTGCTGGTCTGTTCATCTGCCCGGAACAGCATTACATTGACCCTTCCGGAAAAATCCATCAACTCCTGGAAACGATCAAGTGAGATAAAAATATTGAAAGGAGCTGTTTGTGAAACCTTCAGATTGAAGCGCCCCAGCTCCTGGTCGCCCGCGACACTCTTTACAGTGGCCCTCAGTGTGACCACACTTTCGGCATCGGAGACAAAAGGTGCATTGAGCGGGATCAGGCTCGCTTTTTCTATGCGTAACAGCAGCTCATCACCCGCCTCCACACTGAGCCTGTTGGCCAGGTTGCGGCTGATAATGATCGAATCGCCCGACAGTGTACTGTAATATTTTTCCACCCCGGCTACATCATCAAAGCCAGGTTCCACACCCAGCACCTGGATGTGATTGATCCGTCGTACTCCGCCATCGGCCACTGCACTCCCCTCCTGCAGCAGAATGGAGGTAACCGGGATCTGCAGCTGGTTTTCCACCCGCTCCGAAAACTCCCGGGTAAAATAGCGGTCGCCTGCCTTCAATACATGGGTGATCTCTCCCAGGCGATGCTCAACTATGCAGTTCAGACTGTACTCCACAGAGTCGCCTACCACTTGGGCTCCGGTGAGCACTGCACCACTGATAGCCACACCCAGGGCCAGCAACAGGTTCTTCCTGGCGTAATAGATCAGGTTGTTGGTTATGAGTTTGAGGACCGTCATGTGCCTGGCGTGGGGAAAATCAGATCTGTCGCAGTTTACCGTTCCGTATCTCAAGGGTTCTGCCCATTCTCGTGGCCAGTTCGATGGAGTGGGTAACCACCATCAGGGTCAGGCCATCCTCCTGATTCAGTTCCAGCAACAGATCGGCCATCACCTCCACATTTTCGCTGTCGAGGGCCCCGGTAGGTTCATCTGCCAGCAGGATAGAGGGAGCATTGATCATCGCGCGGACTACTGCGGCACGCTGACACTCGCCCCCCGACAGTATCCCGGGCAGTTTGTTTCTGAATTCCCAGATACCCACCCGCTTCATCAGTGCCTCGGCCCGCTCAGCACTCTTTGCGCGGGATATCCTGTCTGATTGTACCAGTGTGGGGATCAATACATTTTCCAGCAGCGTGCATTGCGGCAGCAGGTGGTGGAACTGGAACACAAAACCGATCTGACGGTTCCTGAAAAGATCGATCTCATGACTGGAATAGCCTGTAATATCCTCCCCCCGAAACTGCACACTGCCTTCATCGGGGCTGTCGAGTCCGCCCACCAGGTTCAACAGGGTGGTCTTACCTGAACCGGAGGGTCCCAGGATAGCAATACGCTCTCCCTCCTCTACCTGAAGGGAGAGATCGTTCAGCACCGGACGATAGGATGAATCGTCACGATTGCCAAAACCTTTGTTTATATGTTCAAGAGATAGCAGCATTATATGGTCTCTGTTTTAGCCTTTCCTTTTTTCACCTTAATGGCACTCTCATAAACCTCCACCATTCTTTTGGCCTGTACATCGATATGGAAATATTTGTCCACCCCCTCTTGCCCACTCCTGCTCAGACGGTCCAGTTCCACCTGGTCCGACAACAGTTTCTCCAACGACTGGGCCAGGACCTCCGGTGTGTTCTCCCTGTAGATCACCCCTCCACCGGTCAGCTCAACAATCTCCGGAAAAGCTCCCAGGGCGGGTTGCACCACGGGTATTCCCGAAGCCATGCACTCCAGCAGGTAGATACCAAATGCTTCGCCATTCCGGACCGGTACCGACACCACCGACACTTTTTCGAGATAGTCCTTGAGTCCCTGCTCCTCAAAATCGTCATGAATCTCCACCTGCTCCTGCAGTCCATGCTCCCTGATACGACTCCTGATATCGGAAAGGAACTTTTTATCATCGCCGGTCGATCCACCTGTAAGCACCAGGTTCACATCATCAAACTCCGCTTTCTGCTTCAGCAGGAAGAAGGCATCCACAAGGATATCAAGTCCGTTTTCGTGACTCATGCGGGAGACATACCCGATATTGCGTTTTTTCTCCTTCACCGGTTTGAAGGTATAGTCAGCCGGATCCACCCCGATATGCACTGTGGCCACCTTCGCCTCCGGAAGGGCCATTTTCTCCTTCATCACCCCGGCATAAAAGTCGCTGACCGCTATAAATTTCGTAACATACTCTGCCTTGTTCGACATCAGTTTCCAGACACTCTCCGCTGCTGAGGGTTTCATCACATCGACCCACACATCTTCGTCCTGCAGTGAGCAGATCACAGGTACATGCAACCGCTCACCCAGCTGTTGTGCCAGTCCAAGCAACAGCGCGTTGGAGAGATGGATCACATCGGGTTCACAATTCTCCACGATCCAGTCGATCATCTTCTGCAGCTCATCCTTCTGCTGCCCCTCTTCACCCAGCAACATGGAGACGGTCATCTCCTCCAGTCCCTTGGCCCTTGTGGAACCGGCAAATTTGGAGGCCAGTTTCAGCATCGGCTTGGAGTTAAGTGCACGGTCGACCCAGGCAGGGGCCTTTCTGAATATGGGAAAAAGCTGCTTCAGATAGATACTGATGGCCCCGTAAAAGACCGGAATCTCCCTGCTCAGATCGTGTTCATCGGCAAACAGCGGCAGGTACATAGGCAGCTTCACCACCATATGGTCCGATTTCCGGAGTGCCTCCACATATTTGGCGTCGCGCAGACAGTTCCCGCAGTAAAAACTTCCCCCGGAACCCGGGATGATGTGCATAGTATTCATTGGTTATCCTTTCTATTTCTTTCCAAAACAGTAAACACGGCCGTCATCGCCCGCCACATAGATGCGGTTGTTGACCACAGCCGGATTGGCATGAACGGCGGTCCCCAGTTCATAGGTCCACAGCAATTTACCACTCTTCCGTTCAAGCAGAAACAGGTCGCCCCGCATACTTGCGATCAACAACCTGTTTCCCACAACCACCGGTGAGGCATCGACCCGTCCACCGGTGTTATATTTCCAAACCAGTTTTCCACTGTTTTTGTTCAGGCAGTAGACAAATTTATCGCGGTTCCCGATAAAAATATGATCCCCGTAAATGGCCGGCGACCCTATAAAGGGCAGGTTGGCCTCCTTGTTCTCAAACACCCAGTCCACCTTTTTTCCCAGCAGGTCCACTGCCGAAAATCGTCCGTCGTAATCGCCCACATAAGCATGGTCGCGGTCAATACCGGCCGAACTGGCTACATAGGTGGAGATCGACAAACTGCTGCGCACCTTCCCGGTCAGCGCATCGACCATATGGATAAAACCATCACAACCCCCGAAAACCGCCATCCCGTTGTAGAGTGCACAGGAGCCGTTGATGAAATTATCGGTCTCATACTTCCACAGTCCCTTGCCGGTTTCAGGATCGACCCCATGCAGGTAGTAGTCGTAGCTACCCACCAGGATCACACTCCTCTTCCCTTTCCTGTAGAAGGCAGGAGAACCCATGATCATGTTCTCGGTCTGGTAGGTCCACCTGATAGCTCCTGTATTCAAATCGACGGCATAAAGTGTTCCATCCAGGTTACCCACATAAACCACCCCGTCGACAATCAGTGCCGGGGCCTCAATACTATACTCAGTATTGATCTTCCATTTCAGGGTGCCATCGGTCTTGATACCGTACAGGGTTCCTTCCAGCGTACCCACCACAACGATCCCGTTACACACCACCGGTGATGCCTTGATTCCATCCTGTGCATTGAAGTTCCATAACAGGGCCGGCTTTCCGGGCAGGGATGCACTACTTACCCCATTGAGTTTCGAATCGCCCCTGAAATTACCCCAGCAACTACCCGACTGCCCCAGGAGAATCGACTCATAGGGCAACCACATCAGCCCAACCAAAACCAGAAACCTGTATAACCTTGGATTATTCATCTTTAATCGCTTTCAATAATTTTTAAAAAACTTTCGGGGGTCAAAACCCCGATATCACTTTTTAAATAGTCTCTGACATTGCGGGTAAGGATAACACTGATCATTCCCGATTGCACTGCTGCATAATTTTGCAGCGCATCTTCGAAATCCCTGAAGCCGGAATTCAGAGCCATCAATACAGTATCCTTGTCCATCTGCAGCACATCCATAATCATCATCAGTTGCTGCATCTTATGAATGACTTTCTCATGCTTAGCAGTCTGCCGGAGCAGGTAATATGTATTGCTGCAAATCACCGGGGTTACATATCCATGAAGCTGGCCCGTTTCGCACAGAGAGAAGAGACGGGCTGCCTGATCTGCAAAAGGAAGCCTGTCGAAAAAGAAATCAAGGATCACATCGGTATCGATCAATACGTTCTTCATCCTACAGGTATTTCTCCGATAATCCTTTTTTCAACTCCTCTTTATAGTCAAAACCGTCAGGAGCCTTAAAAGATCCCTTCAGGGATTTAATCCTGGGTGTGATCCTTATCTCTTCCCGCTTTTCATCACTGGTGATGACCTTTAGATAGGTTTCCACAATATCGGAGAGACTGCGTCCCTCCTGGCTGGCATGCTTTTTGGCCCTTCCAATAACATCTTGGTCTATGGTCAAAGTGAGCTTTGTTATCATGACGTTTCCTCTTTTCAATTTTATCTGCTGCAAATTTAGGCAATCTTAACAACACGTGCAATACTTTGAATATTTACACGTATCGATTTAGGTGTCTTATGGTTCCATGGATGTGCTGTTATCTGGCTTGTACATCAGCTCTTGTAATTCCTCTTTCAATGCTCCACTATATGGATTCTTCGCATTTTCATCCACAATATCTCCGTTTTTGTCAATAATGATATATCGTGGTACTCCATAAAAACCTAATTTTTCTAATAAAATAGCACTTTGATCTTTTGTCAATAAATAGTTTTTCCCTTTTAAATCATACTCCATCATTATTTTCTGCCAATTACTTTTTGCAGAGTTGATGCATAAATAAATAAACTCAATATTTTCGTTTCCCAGTTCTTCAAATAATTTATTGGAATAGGGAAATGCACTTATACAACCACCACACCAGGTGCCCCAAACATCTATGTAGAGAATTTTTCCAAAATAGTCATCCTTTATTTCCTTAAATATTTCACCAACAAAATCCAGATTCTCCAGATCATCAAGTTTATTTACCAATGACACAGCCGACTTTTTAGTGTCAATTCTTTGGAGAATAAAGTTTTGACAGGTCATATCAGTTACAATCGTCGAAAACTTATTGAAGATTGAGTCCACAATGAGATAGTCAAACTCGATAAAACCGTTGCAAAATCTTGTTATGGAGAGATTTTTAACAATTCCATTAGAAATATTACTGTCAATGAAATCAATAGCTGCCTCCAATCCTTCATAGGTCTGTTCCTGATATTGACTTGCCATTTCCTGAAAACCTTCTGCCTGACTTAACTTATAACCTAAATAATATTTTTCGATAAAATCCTCGTAATACTGAGAACACTGCAAATCGTATTTACCTGTCGTTAGAAAATCGACTTCAAAATCGTAATAATCTGAAGGTAATTCTTCTTTGTGGTGATTTCCGTATTCAATCAGGTCTTCTGCAAGTCTGTATTTCACATAGTTGTTCATCCATGCAATCGCATTTTCTTCAGGTGAAGTAGTATTGATGATGGAATCAATCCTCATATCCATTAGTTCAAAAAAACCAGAAGCAAAACTTTTGAATTCATTGGGAGCCAAATCTCTTTTTTAACAAAAAATTCTTCCGACCGGAGCAACTCAAGGAATTCAATAAAAAATAGTTTTAAACTTTGATTGAAACTTGCATTATCACCAGTATAAGTAAGTGTTTTTTCAAAGTTCGAACCATCTGCAGTTATAAAGATACTATCGTTTGGTTCTGAAAAGAGAGTTACCAAATCTCCACCATAACTTAAAAAATTATCATGTGCACTAAGTACATTTACTTTAAACTGAAAATGTCCTGTACTATCCAGCTTTGTTACATGGTCAACGTCTCCAGTTAATTCAAGAATTGTTAGGTGAACTGTTTCACCTGATGCGTTAGCTATTTGACCGCTAATTGTTACGGGTCCCTCATTAAAAATATAGTCTTCCTGTTTTTGACAACTCACCAGGACTGCAAAGGCAAAGATTATAATTTTGAAGT
>DAOWNM010000191.1 GCA_030642565.1 Bacteroidota bacterium
AGGGACTCTGGGGTCCCATCTGGGGTTATATTGCCCTTGAGGAGGACCTGAATACCATCGCCGGTGCTGTATTTGACCACAAGGCGGAGACCCCCGGACTGGGTGCAGAGATCAATACCGGCTGGTTCCAGGAGCCTTTCACCGGGAAGACCATTTTCAACGAGGCGGGTGACTTTGTCTCTGTGGAGGTGGTCAAGGGCGGGGCCGACCCATCCAATATACACCAGGTGGATGCCATTTCGGGCGGTACCATTACCTCCAAGGCACTGGAAGCGATGATCATCGATTGCATGGCCGGATATGTGGCCCATTTTAAAGAACTAGCAAATAACTAAGATATGAGTACTGAAAAGGAACCTTTATTTTCGCCGAAGAACCTAAAGCTTCTGAGCGAGCCACTGGGAAAGAGCAACCCGATTACCGTCCAGGTACTGGGGATCTGTTCGGCACTGGCGGTCACTGTGAAACTGAAGCCCTCCATCGTGCTGGCACTTTCGGTAGTGGTGGTTATGGCGGTCTCCAATGTGGCGATCTCCCTGTTAAGGAAAATGATACCACCGCGAATCCGGATCATTGTACAGCTGGTGGTAATCGCCACCATGGTGATCCTGGTGGATCAGGTACTGAAGGCCTATGCATATGACGTTAGCAAGCAGCTTTCGGTATTTGTAGGTCTGATTATTACCAACTGTATTATCATGGGACGTCTTGAAGCTTTTGCACTGGCCAACAGGCCATGGCCAGCTTTTCTGGATGGACTGGGTAATGCAGCCGGTTATGGAGTGATCCTGATTCTGGTGGCCTTTGTCAGGGAGCTGCTCGGTTCAGGAACACTGCTTGATATGCAGGTAATCCCCCAGGCCTTTTACGATGCCGGGTATGTGAACAACGGAATGATGATCCTTCCCCCCATGGCACTGGTGGTGGTGGGCATTATCATCTGGGTGCAGCGTGCGCGCAGGAAAGAGCTGATAGAAGACTAAATCATTTTGTTTGAACAATAGAAAATAGCATCCATGGAAAATTTAGTCAACATATTTGTCAAGTCCATCTTCATCGATAACATGATCTTTGCCTATTTCCTGGGCATGTGTTCCTATCTGGCCGTATCCAAAACGGTCAAGACCTCGACGGGACTGGGGATCGCTGTGATCTTTGTACTTGGATTTACCGTTCCCGTCAATTTTCTTCTTGAGAAATTTATCCTGAAGGCAGGGGCCCTCACCTGGATCAGTCCATCGCTGGGTGATGTGGATCTGAGTTTTCTCTCCTTTATCATGTTTATCGCTGTGATCGCCTCCATGGTGCAGCTGGTAGAGATGATCATCGAGAAGTTTGCACCCGCGCTCTATAACTCGCTGGGTATTTTTCTGCCCCTGATTGCTGTGAACTGTGCTATCCTGGGCGGTTCGCTCTTTATGCAGGAGCGTGAGTATGCCAATATTGCGGAAGCTACTGTATTCGGACTTGGTTCGGGTGTGGGCTGGTTCCTGGCCATCGTTGGCATTGCAGCCATCCGTGAAAAGATCCAGTACTCTAATGTTCCCGCACCGCTGCGCGGACTTGGCATCACCTTCATTATTACGGGTTTGATGGGGATCGCTTTTATGAGTTTTATGGGTATTAAATTATAGGACTATGATATTTCTCACTTCAACAATTTCGGTGATTTTAATCAGTGTCGCTGTTTTCGTTTTCGTGATCCTGCTGCTGGTGGCCATGCTGCTCTATGCCAGGTTCAAATTGACGCCGCAGGGCGATGTGCAGCTGAAAGTCAATGACAAGGAGTTTACTGTTTCGCCAGGATCTACCTTGCTGAATACGCTTTCGGCCAATGATATTTTTCTTCCCTCGGCCTGTGGCGGCGGCGGAACCTGTGGGCTGTGTAAGTGCCAGGTGATTAAAGGGGGCGGGTCCATCCTTCCCACCGAAACCGGTTTCTTTACCCGCAAGGAGCAGCAACAGCAGTGGAGACTGGGTTGCCAGGTGAAGCTCCGCGAGGATATGACCATTCTGATTCCCGAAGAGGTGATGGGGATCAAGAAATGGGAGTGCGAGGTGGTCTCCAACAACAATGTGGCCACCTTTATCAAGGAGTTTGTAGTGAAGCTGCCCGAAGGGGAGAAGCTCAACTTCAAATCGGGTGGTTATATACAGATTGATGTACCCAAACTGGAGGTCGATTTTGCCAAAGACATTGATGTGGAAGAGGAGTACCGCGATGAGTGGGACAAGTTCAGGATGTGGGACCTGAAGATGAAGAATCCCGAGGAGACCTACCGTGCCTACTCCATGGCCAACCACCCGGCTGAAGGGAACATTGTGATGCTGAACATCCGCATTGCCACTCCCCCCTGGGATGTGAGCCACGGCCGGTTCAAGAATGTCAATCCCGGGATCTGTTCCTCTTATATATTCTCCTGCAAGCCGGGCGACAAGGTGATGGTATCCGGGCCCTATGGTGAGTTCTTTATCAAGGAGACCAAGAAGGAGATGATATATGTGGGTGGCGGAGCCGGGATGGCTCCCATGCGTTCCCATATCTTCCATCTCTTCCATACCCTGAAGACCAACAGGAAGGTCTCTTACTGGTATGGGGCACGCTCCAAAAGGGAGATCTTCTACGAGGACCACTTCAGGGCCATCGAGAAGGAGTTTCCCAACTTTACCTTTAATATTGCACTATCGGAACCCGCGGAGGAGGACAAATGGGAAGGCCCGGTTGGATTTATACACCAGGTACTCTACGACAACTACCTGCGCTACCACGAGGAGCCGGAAGAGATCGAATACTACATGTGCGGTCCCCCCATGATGAATAGTGCGGTCTCCAACCTGCTCTATGATATGGGGGTGCCGGATGAGATGATAGACTTTGACGATTTCGGCTAAATGACTCACGGTTGTTGTCATCGCAGCTTAAAATCTTTGCTACGCAAATATTTATAGGCTTGCTCCAACATCAACCGTTTAGTCATATAAGGAAATTTAATAACAGGAAAGGCTGCCTGATTGAGGCGGCCTTTTTTGTATCTTGCGGTTTGATAATAAACAGATCGCATGAAATTCAGATTGATATTACTCCTGGCTCTTATGGCCTGGATTACCTCCTGCAATCCCGATTCTGATGGTATGTATCATTCCCTGCAAGGATTTACGCAGGGCACTACCTATCATATTACCTACCAGCACCCTACTGAAACTGACTTACATGAACAAATTGATTCGCTTTTAAAGCGCTTCGATGTATCGCTCTCTTCTTACGATAGCACCAGTATCATCAGCGCCATTAACAGGAATGACGTGGGAGTCAAGACCGATTCTATGTTCCGAACCGTGTTTCGTGAGTCCAGAAGGGTGTACCAGGTCACCGGAGGAGCATTTGATATAACCCTGGCTCCCATAATTGACGCCTGGGGTTTTGGCCCGGGTCAACAACAGGAACTGGATAGCGCCATGGTCGACAGCTTGCTTCAATACGTAGGGATGGATAAGATATTCCTGGTGGGAGACTTGATTCATAAAACGGATCCCAATGTGAAACTCAATGTGAATGCCATCGCCCAGGGGTATTCAGTGGATGTGATCTCTGCCTACTTGCAGGAGTTGGGTTGCAGAAACTTTATGGTGGAGGTTGGTGGCGAAATTCGTACCCGGGGTGTCAACTCCAAGGGGAATTTCTGGAGAATCGGAGTGGATCGTCCATTTTATGGGAACATGATCCCTGGTGAACAGTTACAGGTGATTATCACCATGCACAACCGATCCCTTGCAACATCAGGCAACTACCGGAAGTTTTTTGAAAAAGACGGGGTAAGGATCACACATTCCATAGATCCTGCTACAGGGTTCCCCAAAGAGTCAAACCTACTCAGTGTTACTATACTTTGCGATGAATGTATGACAGCTGATGCATATGCCACAGCGTGCATGGTAATGGGTCTCGAAAAAGCCAAAGCGTTTGTGGAGGAGCTAAAACGGGTAGATGCCTATTTCATATTCGGGGATGATATTGGTGGTTACCAGGTCTGGTTTACCGATGGAATGAAAAAATATATGGAGACTCCTTGATGAAGAATTTGGAATCGACAGTCCTGCTTACAATATTGCTCTGTTTTCAGGTTTCGTGTAATTCAGTAAAACAGGGATGTACGGATCCTCTCGCCAGCAATTTTGATCCCTCAGCTACAGAGGATGATAGCAGCTGTATATACGATCCTGTCTATATTAGTTCCGAATGGTCAAAAGAGCTAGATGAACAAATCAGTGAGACTTCCGGATTAATCTTGTGGGATGGGTTCCTGTGGACTTTTAATGACAATACTGATACCAGGCTTTATTTTATTGATACAGCCACAGCAGAGATCATAGGCGACTATAATTTGCCGGGTGTTGTTAATCAGGATTGGGAAGACATTGCTCAGGATCAGAATTTCATTTATTTGGGTGATTTTGGGAATAATTCGGGGAACAGGACTAACCTTCATATAATTCGTATTGATAAACTTTCACTGAAGTCGGGAGGTCCATCCATAGACACCATCTGGTTTACATTTAGCGATCAGCATGATTTTGTTTCTTCAGGTATCAACCAGACAGAGTTTGACTGCGAAGCTTTTGTCGCCTCATCTGACAGTATTTTCCTATTTACAAAGCAGTGGCTTAGCGGCAATACTACTCAGTATGCACTGTCGAAACTCCCGGGGAGCTATGTGGCTCAGAAGAGAGAGACTTTCGATATTCAGGGCCTGGTTACCGGGGCGGATTACATTGAAGAGGAAAGAATACTTGTACTATGCGGTTATAGTGTGTTGATGCAACCTTTTCTCTATCTGTTGTATGACTTCCAGGAATCCGCCTTTTTCTCCGGGAACAAAAAGCGATTTTATCTGAACCTCCCATTTCACCAAGTGGAGGGGATTGCTCTTGGAGATGAATCTAAGTATTATTTTAGCAATGAGGCTTCTAATCTTCCTGTTGAAGGTGCGTTTCCTCAAAAACTGCATCTTTTCAATCTGGATTAGTCAGGTTTCTCTACCTTATGATCCATTAATCCTAATAGGAGGTCAACACGTTCACCATAGATTGTATTTCCTGCAGCAGCCCTCGCTTCACTAAGATAATCCCTCATTGTATCTAGAATTTGGGAGTTTCCCACAGCGTGGCCATAGTTTGCCTCCACGTATTCATGGAAAGCTTTCATTTCTTGACTCGCCGGCCCATAAAAAAGGCTGTAGTATTCATCTAATATAGCATCGACATCTTGGTCAACATCCCAATACAATCTTGCTGTAATATAACAATTGAGGCTGTTTCCCGCGAACACGTCATATCCACCATCCCAGGAGGGGTATGAGGAAGATAATATTTGTAAGCTTTCTCCAAGTGATTTTCCTTTAAGGTAGCGAAGGTCTTCTGCAATAAGATGCGGGTAGATAGAAGGAACTGATTCTGTAGGGCTACCAACTTGATTGTCCAGATAAAAGGTACTTACATAGATTTCACCTGAGCTAAGGTACTCTAACCAGTCTTCAAACAGTGTTCTCTCAGTTTTTTTGTATTCTTCATCATAAAAATCTGACCTGCTATAGACAAAGCTGGCTACGAGGTTTGGA
>DAOWNM010000028.1 GCA_030642565.1 Bacteroidota bacterium
GATGGATCGGGCAGGGGATGTGGAGGTGCTTGCTAACGGGGGTTATGCCATATGTGGCACAGAAACCAGTGAATCGCTTGGGAAAAGAATGGTCCTGATTGTTACCGATAAATATGGCAATGTACGAAGCGGTTTCCCAAGATATTATGCAGAGGAGGGGCTGGAGACAGGGGGCAGCTCACTGATTGCTCTGCAGGACGGTGAAGGAGGGTTTTTTCTGTCGGGGTTGGTGGAACGGCCTGTGGCAGGAACACAAGCGGTGCAGAAAGATATTTTCCTGGTAAGGACCTCTGCCAACGGTGAAGAGACCTGGCAAAGAAGTTATGGTTCGCTTGAAGATGAGCAAATTCTTCATTCCATTGAAAAGATCAATTCGGGATATATGCTGGCAGGTTACCAGGTGAAGGATGGAAAATCAGATTTACTCGTAATGGGTGTTACTGAAGAGGGGGATTCAATTAGGTTGAGTCTGAATTACAACAATCCATATGCCGAAAACTCCACTGCTACCTTTCTGTTGAATACGGGAGAAATGTACCTGTGTGCGTGCACATTTGATAAGATAAAGGATCAAGGGACCGGCATACAGATTCTCACTTTTGATGATGAATTAAGTCCTCTGGCCAAAAACCTTTCAGGTGAATTTAATGAATTCGGTATGTGTATCATCGAGGAGGGTAATAATGAATTCCTGGTCCTTGGAAACCGGGAAAACGGATCGGGAGATAGTGAGCTGTTGCTCTATGGCATAGAGACAGATGGTTTGCTCATAACAAATTCATCACTGCTTGCAACCATTTCAGAGGCAAACACTGACCTTATAGGGAAGAAGGTCATTAAGACTGCATCAGGGAACCTGGCCATTGCCGGAACCAGAAGGGAGGGTGTAAACAGTGAGGTATTGTTGCAGTTTGTCTCCTCTTCGCATCAGATAGAAGAACAGGTTACCTATGGTGCCTCGGGTGCCCAAACCGGAATGGATATTGAACTTTATGACGATGGTGGATTTGTTTTACTGGGTACAAACAGTTATGGGGAGAGCACTGTTATCTCCTTAATGAAAACCAGTGCAACAGGGGATATCTAATGACTTATATATACAGAAAACTGAATCAGATGAGGAACATTATGTTCCTGCCGGTTTCATTGATGTTGTTACTGGCAAATGGGTTATTATGGGGTCAGACAACCGTTCACCTGGAGACTGGGGGAGTTGTTATCGACCTGATTTGTGAAAGTAGCGGTACCTATCAATTTATTGGGACCAACCCGGATGATATACCAGGCACCTTTGCTCTTTTTGAAGCCAGTACGGGAAACCCTGTGCCGGGACATATTATCGATACAGATTTGACCGATGATATGGCTATCCTTGATCCGGTAGGATTGGATGGAGTATATCGTGTCCGATACTCCTATCAGCTTGGAGAGGTAACCAGGAGTGTCTCCAGCCTGTTTACCGTTTCTCTTCTGGATGATATTGAGATTCAGAATTTACCAGACTCTGTATGTAAAAATGATCCACCCTATCCTCTTGTCCCCGTACCAAGTTTGTCAGATCCGGGTGCCACTTATACATTCTCAGGCCCGGGTGTCTCCGGTAACCAGTCGGTCGGCTATTATTACAGTCCGGCCAGCACACAAGTTGCCGAAGGCTGGATCCAGATAAGCCTGTACTATAACGCTTCAAATGGCTGTCAGGTATCGGTCAATTATTCCATTTACAATAGTTTTGTCCCCACACTCAATTTCTCTACCACCTCCTCATGCATACCTTCAACCGGAGGCCTGGTTCAGTTTGATAACCTGACCAGTGGCAAGTATGCTGTGGAGAGTTGGAGCTGGAATTTTGGGGATCCGGATAGCGGACCTGATAATACCAGTAGTGAGGAGAATCCTTATCACTTTTATCCAAGGCCAGGCATATGGAGTGTCATATTAAATGCAGAGACCTATGATGGCTGCATTGCCAGTCAGGGTCAAAACGTTGTAATTTCTGACCAACCTATCGTGGATTTTACCTGGATCACTGATTGCTTTATCAGGGGGGAGCTAAGCTCTTTCCTGGATCGGTCGGAATCGCCATATGCTACGATTGATGATTTGCTGTGGACCTTCAGAACCACCAGTGGTGGTGTTTTAGGGCAGATTGCAAGTAACTCTCCTGAAGATACCATTCGTTTTCCTTTTACCTCAATAAATGAGTATAGTGTAACGCTGGATGTGGAAAATGATCTGGGTTGTGGTGGATCTCTTACCAAAATCATTGCCCTGAAGCCAACTTATACCCTTACCACTGATGGATATTTAGAGACATTTGATGACCAGCCGGCAGATTGGTTTGTGGATTCAGAGGATAGTACGGAGAGCTGGGTGATCGGTGAGCCCAATTTCACCGGGTTTAGTCCGGTGGCAGGAGATCTGGCATGGTATACCGACTTACCAAGCACTCCAGAATATCTGGAGCACTCTTGGGTTGAGAGCCCGTGTTTTGATCTGTCAGCACTCTCTATACCGCTTGTGCAGCTTGATATATTGAAGAGTTTTGTACCTGGTACTGATGGAGCAGTGATGCAGTACCAGCACCGGGTGAGCGATGGCTGGCATAACCTGGGTGTTGTGGATGGAGGTATCAACTGGTACAATAGTTATGGAATTTTCAACAAACCCGGTGGCAGTAGTTTCGGATGGGGTCTTTCCCTGTTTGAGCCCGATGAAACATGGGTACATGCCGGCTATGCAATTGATGTCCTGGAAGATATTCCACATGTAAAATTCCGCCTGGCAATTGGAACAGGTGAAGCAAAACCTTTAGGGAACCAGGGCTTTGCATTTGATAATTTTCGTATTGGAGAACGGGTTAGAAATTCAGTCATAGAGCATTTTACCAATTCGGCCAGCAGTGAAGCCATTGAAGCGGATGAGATAGTTGAGCAATTTGTCTCGGACTATTCCAACCTGGTCATAGATCTGCAATACCACATGGACTATCCGGGTGAGGATCCAATGAATTTGAATAATCCCGTTCCTCCTTCGGTACGTTCCTTTAATTATGGTGTTCCATCTGTTCCCTATGCAGTTTTAAATGGTGGAGCCGGACCTGAGTACCGGTATGATTTCTCAAATCCCTCGGAACAACCCGATGGGGAGGTGTTGAAGTCATCGTCTCTTGATATTCCGCCATTTAATCTGAACCTTTTGGCTGATTTTCTGGGAAATCGTCTGGAAGGTAATATAAAAGTAACCTGTAAAGAGGATGATTTCGACTCCAATATCCAGCTCTATGTTGTGGTGATTGAACAACTGGTCACTGCTTATACCGGTGCAGACCAGACAACATCATTCCGGAATGTTGTGTTGGATATTCTTCCATCGGCCAGTGGCAAATTGCTGGGTAATGTTTGGGGAAGCGGTATCTCAAAGAGTCTTGATTTTGCTTGGGATTATGCATCTTATGTGGAGGATGTGGACGATTTGATACTAGTGGCCTTTATCATGGACAGGGACCATGATCAGATTCTTCAGTCAGCGTCGCTGAAGTATAGTCCGGGAACGGGATTTGAGAATAGTCAGGTGACAGAGGAGACCCTGGCCATTTACCCCAATCCGGCCCGTGAATATGTCTATATCAATTTCGGAGCAGATGTGGAGCAAAAGGGACAGTTGAAGATTGTTGATCTTACTGGCAGGTCCGTGATGACTTCAGAGGTGCTACCCGGGTTTTCCATCCAAAAACTAGAGATCTCCAGCCTTTCACAGGGAATATATCTGGTGCAGTGGATTGAATCGGGAGTATTAAAAGGAGGGGGGAAACTGGTGCACGTGCGTTGATCACTCCTCCTGTTGGAGAGCATGGACAAACTCCTCCCCAAAACTGATAAGGCGGTCCGTGTCCTGGCTATTGGGAAGGAACCTTGCGGTCTGTCCTTCACCCACAATTTTCAGTTTGAGGTTCCTCAGGTGGTCCTCAATTAGCTTAACCGCTTCACCACTCCATCCAAATGAACCAAATGCAGCAGCAGGTTTTCCTTTATCACGTATGGGATTGATAACAGCAAAAAGTTTGTATACCGGCAGAAGGGTATTCTGGTTAATGGTGGGCGAACCCACTATGATGCCGTCAGCCTTAACCACATGTTCCTCCAGATCGCCCAACAGGATGTTCTCGATATCCAGGAGGTCCACTTCAACATCTCCTGATTTCATCAGCCCCTTGGTCACCTGTCTGGCCATCTCTCCAGTATACCCATAAGCAGAGATGTAAGCCACCAATACCCTGTTGCTCTTGCGGGTCTCGTCCAGGTATTTGGTGGCAAGTTTGAATGAGCGGTCAATCTTCTCTTTCCAGCCCGACCTGAGTATGGGGCCATGGCCAGGACAGATCATATCTACCGGAAGCGCTTTTATCTTCTCAATGGCTTTAAGCATGAACTTGCTGAAAGGCTTCAGAATCACATTAAAGTAGTAATCAAATGCATCGCTATAGTCACCTATCAGATCATCAAACATCAGCTCATCAGCATAGTGTGCTCCGAAGGAGTCACAGGTGAAAAGCAGACCCTCCTCTTCCAGGTATGTGTAGATCGTGTCGGGCCAGTGCAGGTTGGGTGCACCGATGACCCTTAACTTCTTATTACCCAGGTCAATGATATCCCCATCTCTCACTTTCATTGATTTAAAAGGGCGGTCCACCATTTCACCAAGGTATGTCAATGCCTGTCCGCTTCCCACCACTGTGGCATTGGGTGCTATTTCGAGAAGGTATTTCAGGGAACCTGAATGGTCAGGTTCGGTATGGTTGAATACGATATATTCGATCTCTGACGGATCGGTCAGTGAAACCAGTTTTTTCTTAAACTCTGGCCAATATCTCTCTTTGACTGTTTCAATAACCGCTTTTTTCTCTGCCTCAATGAAGTAGGAGTTGTAAGTGGTTCCGTATTTGGTTTCCATCACAATGTCGAAGGTGACAATTTCATGATCCAGAACCCCTATCCAATTCACATCTTCGCTGACCAGTACTGTTTTTGTATTATTCATTGAATGGTCCGTATTAGGCTGCAAATATAGACAAAAAAGCTGTCCCGCCGGAGCAGGACAGCTACTGAAAACTCACAATCTGAATATAACGGACCTTTGATTTTTAAGACCCTCCTCCACATTTACTGGAACAATCTGATCTTTTTTCGCTGGAGCAATCTGATTTCTTTTGGTTGGAGCAATCTCCGCTTTTGGTAGCTTTTGTTGATTTATCAGCTTTGTTCTCTGATTTCTTGCTTTTACTCTTTTTCTTTGGATCATCTTCCTGAAGAGAGATCAGTGTAAGAGCGCTATGGCCTGATGCTATCACTGGAGCACTGATACCTCCTATGAAGAGGGCAAGTGCTAAAATGGCTAATGTTTTTTTCATGATCTTTTTTTTGTTCGGTTTCAGATGGCCAATATAGCGGATCATGAAAGGGCATTTTGTTAAAGAAATGTTAAAAAAGAGTTCAAGCTCTTCTATTTGAAGCTGGCGATTGGAGTGACGCCACCAGTTACCCGCTGGCCGGGTTCCACCATGATATGAGCATTAAGGGGAAGGAACAGGTCGAGTCTGGAGCCGAACTTTATAAAACCCATTTCACTTCCCTGCCTGGCGACCTCTCCTTCTTTGGCATAACAGCAGATCCTCCGAGCCACATATCCTGCAATCTGACTAACAAGCAGGTGCCCGAAAGGAGTTTCGATACCTATCGAGCTTCTTTCATTTAATGTAGAAGATTTGGGATGCCGTGCCACCAGGTACTGTCCGGGGTGGTATCTCTTATAGGAGATTTTTCCGCTAACAGGGAAGTAATTGATGTGAACATCATGAATGCTCATAAAGATGGATACCTGCCTGCATAAGCTATTCAGGTACTCTTCCTGGTCTACCTGTTCGATGACCACTATTTTACCATCTGCGGGAGCAGTGATGGTTTTCTCATGGAGAAAGGGCCTTCTGGTGGGCACACGGAAAAACCGTAATACAAGGATCAGTACAATCAGTGAGATGGCACAGGTCAGGTAATTTACCTGGTACGGCAGGAACAGGGCGGATAGGACAATGAGTGCCAGCAATATAAAGATTGTGATCAAAACAATCCATCTTCCTTCACGGTGTATCTTTATCATTGCGCAAGTTTTATGAGAATGACCAGGATCAGAACAGCTGGGGTAACAAACAGAAGAGAGTCGAACCGATCCAGTATGCCGCCATGTCCGGGCAATATTTCCCCTGTATTTTTCACTTTCACTGTTCTTTTCAATCCCGATTCAAACAGGTCGCCTGCCAGACCGAGCAGGCTGACAAGCATAGAGATACCAAACCAGGCCCAGAGGGTCGATAAACCTGTGAAGTGCCAGATGATCCATCCACTAAACAGCGTAATAAGTGATCCCCCGGCTAACCCTTCCCAGGTTTTTCCCGGTGAGAGTACGGGTGTCATCTTATGTCTGCCAAGAAGAGAGCCTGTCACATAAGCAAAGGTATCATTGATCCATAACAGTGCAATAATAAAAAGTGGCAACCGGAATTGAAATCCGGGCTCTTCCTCCATCCATCCAAGTGCGAAAAAGCTGGAGAGGGGAATGGAAAGCCAGAGAAAGGCAAGGGTGCCTGAGAGGGTTATTCCTCCCCTGAGGGCGGTCATAAGCCAGAGGGCCGGGGGAAGAAGTAACCAGAGCAGGCTCAGGTTGTACTGAAACACGGCATGTTCGATGATCAGAAGAAGGGCTCCCGGGATCGCCCGGATCCAATGGATAGAGAGATCTCTTTTTTGAAGAAGTCCGAATAGCTCCTTTACCCCAAGAAGATATACAATCAGAAGAATAGCAGAAAAAGTGACCGGGCCAAGCAGTATGGAGCCTGCCACCAGAACGATCAGGGTGACTCCAGTCAGGGTACGTAGTAACAGCTCTTTCAATTGTAGTCAAATTCCTGGATCAGCTTCTTGGCCCTGATCACATTATCGCGATTCACGTAGAGCTCAACCACTCCAAATTTATAAGCAGAATCCTGTTTGTTTACTAAAAATGAGTGGATGTTATGGTCAGCCAGCATCTGCTTTGCCAACTCAGCTTTATAGGGTTGACCCGAGGAGAAAATATGAACCAGGTTGGCCTCCACGGTTAAGCCTCTTTAGGTTCATTGTTATCAGTTTTCTCTACCTCTTTGGCGTTCTTCGCCTCCGGCTTCAGGTCCTTCGGTTGCTCTTCTCTCTTTTTCGGAAGCTCTTCGTGACGTGTCCATGGACGTTTCCCGAAAATCACTTCCAGGTTATCACTGAAGATCACCTCCTTTTCGAGCAGAATCTCTGCCAGTTGCTTCAGCCCTTTCTTATTCTTCCTGAGAATGGTTTTGGCCCTTTCATACTGCGCATCAATCAGGCTTTTCACCTCTTCATCAATGGTCTCAGCAGTCTTTTCACTGTAAGGTTTATTGAAAGCGTATTCCTGCTGACCGCTTGAATCATAATAGCTGAGGTTCCCAATTTTGTCGCTCATACCAAAGTATGAGATCATGGCATATGCCTGCTTGGTAACCCGTTCCAGATCGTTCAGGGCACCTGTGGATATCCGGTTGAAAGTCAGATCCTCTGAGGCCCTTCCTCCAAGGGTGGCACACATCTCATCCAGCATCTGCTCGGTGGTGGTGATCTGTCGCTCCTCGGGAAGGTACCAGGCGGCGCCAAGGGCTTTTCCCCTGGGGATTATGGTCACCTTAACAAGAGGGTTTGCATGTTCAAGGAGCCAGCTGATTGTAGCATGTCCCGCTTCGTGCCAGGCAATGGTTCGCTTCTCATCCTCTTTAATGATCTTGTTTTTCTTTTCGAGTCCGCCAATGATCCGGTCCACTGCATCCAGGAAATCCTGTTTATCAACAATCTTCTTGTCCTTTCGTGCAGCGATCAGTGCCGATTCATTACATACATTGGCAATATCTGCTCCGGAGAAACCGGGAGTCTGTTTGGCCAGAAAATCCACATCCACCGATTTATCGATTTTGATCGGTTTAATATGCACCTCAAATATGGCTCTTCGTTCGTTGAGATCGGGTAGTTCTACATGGATCTGACGATCGAAACGTCCTGCCCTGAGCAGCGCTTTATCCAGTATATCGGCCCTGTTGGTAGCCGCCAGGATAATTACCCCACTGTTACTAGCGAAACCATCCATTTCTGTAAGTAACTGGTTCAGTGTGTTTTCCCGTTCGTCATTAGCGCCAAAATTTGGATTTCTTCCCCTGGCACGTCCCACTGCATCAATCTCATCTATAAATACAATGCAGGGAGCTTTCTCTTTGGCCTGTTTAAAGAGATCCCTGACCCTGGAGGCTCCTACGCCCACAAACATCTCAACAAAATCGGAACCCGACATGGAAAAGAATGGCACACTTGCCTCTCCGGCCACTGCTTTGGCCAGCAATGTTTTACCTGTCCCCGGAGGTCCCACCAGCAATGCACCTTTGGGAATTTTTCCTCCAAGTTCCGTATACTTTTTTGGGTTTTTCAAAAACTCTACAATCTCCCTGATCTCAACTTTGGCCTCTTCCAATCCGGCTACATCGTGAAAATCCACTTTAATACTTGTCTCCTTATCAAAGATCTGGGCTTTTGATTTTCCAACATTGAAAATACTGCCTCCGCCTCCTCCTCCACCTCCTCCCATGCGGCGAAGCATATAGATCCAGATACCCATAATCAGAAGGAAAGGGATCACCCATAGCATAATTTCACCCATGTAGTTTCTGCGTGTGATGGTGGTATAGGTGGGACGATTCTCGGTTGGTAACTCATTCATTACGCTGTTCAGTTCGCCCATAAAGACATCCTGACTGATGATGGTAAAGTAATACTGAGGCAGAGCCTGACCAAGCATTGAATTGGACTTGTTGGATTTGACATCATCATAACGGGAATCACTGAGTCGTTCGGGCTTGATATAGATCTCGACCTTCTCTTTGTTGACAATGACGATCTTCTCAATATCGCCCTGTTTCAGAACGTAGAAAAATCGGTTGGAATCAATCTCTTTCAAACTGTTTCCGGAACCCAGAAACTGGATGCCTATCATGACCAGAAGAATGATCCCGATGATCCAGTATGAATTAAACTTGGGTTTGGTAGGGCCTCCTGGTTTGTTCACCGGTCTTTTCCCTAAATTGCCTCCCGGGAATTTGCCGGGACTACTCTTTTTATCTGTCATAATGTTGTTTTAACTATTTTCTGTCACCCTTGTCACCTTTCCGTCTGCCCATAACTCTTCAAGCCTGAAGAATGATCTGTACTCCTCCTGGAACACATGGACCAGGATATCAAAATAGTCCAAAAGGACCCACTGGCTGTTCCGTAGTCCCTCCACATGATGAGCCCTGATGCGGGCCTCTTCCTTCAGTTTCTTTTCGATGGATTCCGTAATGGCCCCCACCTGAGTAACAGATTCTCCGTGACAGATGATGAAACAGTCGCAAATGGAGTTTTCAACTTCAGAAAGATCGATTGAAACTATTTGATGACCCTTCTTCTCCATGATAGCTTCAAGGATTAACTCCCTCTTTTGCTCCACATTAAATGAATCGCTTTGCTCCATCCGGCTTTTTGCTGACAAAGGTAATCAATTTAGCCGTTAACATTTATGTGGCTCAATTGTTGTTTACAGTAGCTACATTGTCAAAAATTGTACCATGAGAAACAGATGGATCAAACATGACAGTGTTACATCGACCAATACCTGTCTTGCCGATCTGGTTAAGAATCAGTCTCTGGAAGAGGGAACTATAGTTATTACTGATTACCAGGACGGTGGAAGGGGATTGGGTGAGCATTCATGGCTGAGCAGAAGGGGAGAGAACCTTTTAATGAGCCTGCTTCTGTTTCCTGCATTTTTGTCAGCATCAAAGCAATTTCACCTTTCCAGGATGGCTTCACTGGCCCTCTGTGATGCATTGGAGACCCTGGGAATTGATCCTGTGATCAAGTGGCCCAACGATATTCTTACCAGGAAGGGAAAGATTGCAGGCATATTGATCGAACATGGCATAACAGCCGGAAATATCTCACATACCATTATGGGTATTGGTCTGAATCTGAATCAGACAGCATTCCCGGCATTCCCGGTACCGGCTACCTCACTGCGCCTGGAGACCGGACAGGGTGCCAACGTTGCCGAGGTAGGTGAGATTGTTGAAGCCAGCTTGATGAGCAGATACCATGGATTAAAGGAGGGGCATTTTGAACTGCTTGAAAAGGAGTACATGGAGAGGCTGTTCATGGCAGGGGTACCCTCCGTTTTTAAAGCGGGGGGAGAGGTTTTCGAAGGTACAATCAGGGGAGTTACCGGTTTTGGGGAGCTGATGGTTGAGTACGGAGGTGGAATGCGGACCTTTGGACATGGTGCCATCAGCATGGAGCTGAAATCTGGCAACCCTTAACCGGAAAAATCGTAAGATTCCATTTTGTCAATCAATCCATTTGCTAGTTTTTTCAGCGGGCCCTTAACCATGGGTATCAGCATCTTATTGATCAGGGGTTCGATGGTGATCTTTATTCTGGTATCATCCGATGCCACCTTTTTTAGCTGGATCCAGATGAGGAACTGGTAACTGGAAAATTCCGGATCGGAGCTCATCTTTACCAGCGTGTGAGACTTCTTTTCAACGATCATCAGCCCGGTGCGTCCCAAGGGGTCCACCTGAAAGCTACACTTCTCTTCCGATGATTCCCACCCCGACACTTTATCTGCGGGAAGCAGCTCTTTGAAATTGTGAAAATTGGTAATGAATGCATAGATCTGCTGATCGCTGCTGGCTGATTTCCCTATTTTACTCTCAATCTTCATTTTACACTTTTTTCTTATTTACTCTGCCACCCTGCCGGATCTTCTCTCCACTGCTGCAACAATTTTACCTGATCCTGTTGAATATCACCCGTAGCCAGGGCCGTCTCTATCAGAATATGATAATTGGTGAGGGTATGCAGCTCCACATTCGCCTCTCTGAAATTGTCGGTTGCCACCTCAAATCCGTAAGAGAAAATGGCTGCCATTCCAAGTACAGTTGCTCCGGCTTGCTTCAGGGCATCCACCGCTTTCAATGAACTTCCACCAGTGCTGATCAGGTCCTCTATCACTACCACCTTTTGTCCGGGTTGAAGGCGCCCCTCGATCAGGTTCTGACGGCCGTGCTCCTTGGCAGATGACCTCACATAAACAAAGGGTAAGTTCATAATATCCGCCACCAGCACACCCTGGGCGATGGCTCCTGTCGCCACTCCGGCGATAAGATCCGGTGCGTCAAAATGGTTCAATATGATTGTCCGGAATGCCTCTTTGATAAAGTCCCTGATCTCCGGGAAGGAGAGTGTGACACGGTTATCGCAATAGATGGGGGATTGCCAGCCCGAAGCCCAGGTAAATGGTTTTGCGGGTTCAAGGATTATTGCTTTACTCTGCAGCAGCAAACCTGCTACGTGTCGATCTATATCTGCCATTCAGCAAATGTAGAAAGTTTTTATTGAACAGGATCGGCCCTGTAGAATGATGTTGGTGTTTTAGTAGGTAAATTCCACACTTTCAGATCAATCAGTTCGATGATAACATTGGGGCCTTCTGCCTGAACCACAATTCCCGAGTGGACCTTCTGCATCATGCAAAGACCAGGGATGAACCGGATGGTGTCCCCAATTTCGAAGCTCCCTCCCTGGAGGATACCGCTAAAACCGGTGACCAGGCAGGTACCCATGTTTATGGTCTTATCGTATGGTGTTTCCTCTCTCCGGGGACCTTTTATATGAATGGTAATCATACCAAGTTCAGAGGAGAGGACCTCTGCAATATGAGTGATCGGGCATCCCAGCGGGCGGTACCGGATCGTATCGCCCTGCTGAACCTGAATATGGGCGAATGAAACAATGGTTTCCCTGCATGCAGGTTCTCCTTTAAGTGGGTGCAAAATATACTCAGCTCTGTAGTTGTCGATCAGTCCCACATACATATGCGTTTCTTTGTTCGGTTTCTTCTCCTTTGAAAGCAGGAAATGAATATGATCGAGGTTCTCTTTGAATCTCTCCTGACTAAGTAATGTACATGCCGATAGGGAAGCACTTTTTTCTACCAGCGCCTCTGCATAAAGTTCACAACGTTTAAAACCACATATGTTGCAGTTGGCTCCCGGTAACAGTCTGGTTATTTGTTCAATCATGTCTGATGGTATTATTCTCCGGTATACTCCTGAATTCCGTTGATTTTTCGAAGCAATCCCCTGTGGTATTTCCGGTTGACCCTCATTTCTCCTACACAGAGGGTACAGACTGAAAAGGGTGCAGTGTGTCGTAATGTATCGTTGTCGAAGCTGCCATCGGTAGCTGATAGAAAATGGTCTGCCAGTTCATAACTACCATATCCGGTCAGACCATTCACATCGGTGACACTGCAGGTGGGATTCATTTCAAGGATCCGTTCCCTGAAAATCTCTCTTTCTGCCTGGGAGATAATGTCTCCCTTGGTAATGGCTACCACGTCGGCACTGCTAAGAAATGGCCCGACTTTTCTTGGAGTATTGGGACCGCTGGTAGAATCAATCACACAAACACCCAGGCAGTTCTGTGTATAAGGGGCACAACGGTGACAGAGTCCGGCTGTTTCAAGAATCAGCATCTCGGATCTGTTCTTTTCTGCAAATTCCAGCATTTCCCACGTATTGTAGATAGAATAGTGATCGGGACACATATCTTTGGAAAGTCCCAGCAAAGCCGGCACTCCCAATTTCTTAAACCGTTCAGCATCTTCGGAATAGATGCAATCAATCTTGACTACCGAAGGATGGATATCTCTAGATTGCAGGTGTTTAATGATATGTACCAGGACAGATGTTTTTCCTGCACCCGGCGTTCCTGCAACAATAATCATTTTCATACGTTGGTCAATTGTAGTTCCAGTTGCTCAATAGTTTGTCCTGTTCGTATCAGTTCCCGTAGATTCAGCATGTATTGATCAATCAATCCAAGATCACAGGAGATTACCGATTCCTGGGCAGAGGTGTTGATCAGTTCATCCATTCCCCCATCTTTCATGATGATCCTTTTGCCGGTAGTCAGTGCGATAACCGGATCGTGGGTAACCACAAAAATTATTTTCCCCTTGCCCGATAACATATCCAGCGCTTCATGTTTTCGGATACCTGCGTTTTCAATCTCATCAATAAGTACGATAGGTGATTCGCTGATAATCGCGACATCGGCAACCATTAGAGCCCTGGATTGGCCTCCGCTCAGGGCGGTAAGGTTATCTTGCAACTGAATGGCTTCGCCTGTAAGTAAATTGGCACTCTCTATCACATCATGAATAATACGTTTATCCTTGTTCCGGCATTTTGAATGCATAATCAGGAACTCCTCTACGGTCATGTCTGCAATAAAATTCATATTCTGCGACAACTGGGCAATCATTTTTAACCGGGGATCTCTTCGCTCCTTCAGGGAGGGTGTGGCATGATTAATCAACACTTTTCGCAAAGTGTTGGTATCTTCTTGAGCAATCTGTTCAATGTCAGATACCAGTGAACTTTTACCGCTTCCGGTCGGACCGACAATACCGATAATATCACCTTTTTTCAGTTCAATTTTCCGGACACGTTCTTGAATCCCATTTTTGTTGAGTCCGCCATAGATGGTAATACTCTCAATTGTTTTCATAATAAACAGAAATTGGTAGATACAAATCTAGGGGAACAGCTCTCTTCCTGGAACAGTTAAAATACCCAATTTTAAGGATAGGTTATTAAGCGAACAATACGTGAATAAGCGTATCAGAATTTAGAGTTCAAAGATGCTGTTTTTGATGGCATAAATGACCAGTCCGGCCGTATTTTTGGATTGGGTCTTAAGAAGGAGATTCTCACGGTGTTTGTCCACTGTTCTTTTACTCAGACAAAGCCGGTCTGCAATTTCCTGGTTGGATAAACCCATGCATATGTGACACAATATTTCACGCTCCCTTTCCGACAATCCGCTTTTTTTGCTGTGATCTTTCTTTTTGTTTAGATTCTTGATCATGAGCATAAGAATCTCCTGGGAGAAGTAAACTTTTCCTGAAACTACCGAACGAATAGCAGCCTCAACCTCCTGGATTCCGCAGTTTTTCAGTATATATCCTTTTACACCCGCATTTATCATCTTCAAATAATATTCTTCATCACCATACATGGATAGTGCAATGATATTCAGATCCGGGAACAATTGAAGTGCCTTTTGGGTAGCTTCAATGCCGTTCATCACCGGCATATCCACATCTATA
>DAOWNM010000118.1 GCA_030642565.1 Bacteroidota bacterium
CTGGCAAATGTTCTGAGGAAACCGGCACAGAATATCTTCAAAGAGTTTAAAGAAGAGTCCTATGAAGAACGGATCAGCCTAGGTGATGTGAAGTACCACCTGGGATATAGCAATACCGTGAAAACCGGCGAAAAAAAAAACATAACCCTAAACACCACCCCCAACCCACCACACCCTAAACCATCCGCACCCATCGTCGAGGGTGTTTCCAGGGCACGGATCGATCACATATACGGAGGAGATTACAATAAACTGGTACCCATCATCATCCATGGCGATGCTGCCATCGCCGGTCAGGGTGTTGTCTACGAGGTGGTTCAAATGTCCGAACTTGAAGGATATAAGACCGGGGGAACCATCCACCTGGTGATCAATAACCAGGTCGGTTTTACCACCAACTACCTGGATGGCCGCTCCAGTACCTACTGCACCGATGTGGGAAAGGTAACCAAGTCACCCATCTGGCACGTAAATGGGGATGATGTGGAGGGATTGGTCCATGTGATGCGTATGGCCATTGAATACCGCCAGCTGTTCCATACCGATGTGTTTATCGATATTCTGGCCTACCGCAAATATGGCCATAATGAAGGGGACGAACCGCGGTTTACACAGCCCACACTTTATAAAGCCATTGCCAGCCATCCCAACCCAAGGGATCTCTACAGCAAAGAGCTGGTTCAGCAAGGTGTTCTGACCAGCACTGATATCAGCCATGCTGAAGCTGAATTTGACTCCCTGCTGGAGAAGCAACTGGATGCATCAAGAAAAGAGAAGAAGGTGACCATTCAGCAGTTTATGGAGACGCAGTGGGAAGGAATGGATTATGCCTCCATAAAGGATTTTGAAGAGCCTGCAGAAACAGGTGTACCGGGTCGTACCCTGAATCGCATTGCCAGCCAGTTACACACCTTACCAAAAGACCTGGTATTTTTTAAGAAATCGATCAAACTGATAGAGGACCGGGCCAGAATGATCAGGGAAAACCGTGTGGACTGGGCACTGGGAGAGTTGCTGGCATATGGTTCACTCCTGCTTGAAAATCACCCGGTCAGGATCAGTGGTCAGGATTCAATCAGGGGAACATTCTCCCACCGGCATGCCGGTATGGTGATGGAGGAGAGCACGGAAATCTATTTCCCGCTGAAGTATATCGATAAAAATCAGGCGCCTTTCCATCTCTTTAACTCACCTCTTAATGAGTATGGTGTACTTGGATTTGAATATGGTTATTCCATGTCCTGTCCGAAAAATCTGACCATTTGGGAAGCTCAATTTGGAGATTTCATTAATGTGGCCCAGGTAATTCTCGATCAGTATATTTCAAGTGCCGAAGAGAAATGGGGTGTCATGAACGGCCTGGTGCTCTATCTCCCTCATGGATTCGAAGGACAGGGACCCGAACACTCCAGTGCCCGTATCGAAAGATTCCTCAGTCTGGCTGCAGGTTGCAACATGCATATCATCAACCCCACCACGCCGGCCAACCTGTTCCACGCGCTGCGAAACCACATGAAAAAACAGTCGAGGGTACCCCTTGTGGTCTTCACTCCCAAAAGCCTGCTACGCCATCCACAATGTGTCTCCACACTGAACGACCTGGAAAAAGGGAAGTTTATGCCTGTTTATGACGATACCGAAAACGATGTGGATGAGGTGCGCAGGGTAGTGCTGTGCAGCGGCAAAATCTATTATGATCTGCTTGCCCGGAAACAGAAACTGGGTGTCAGGGACATTGCATTAATCCGGCTGGATCAGATCTTTCCCTTCCCCGAAATAGAGATCGCCCGGATCCTGAAGAAATACCGGAACAACATGCTCACCCTCTGGGTCCAGGAAGAGCCCGAAAACATGGGAGCATGGTATTATATCCGCAACGCCATGAAAGAAACAGAGGTGATCCCTGTTACCCGCCAGCCTTCCGGAAGTCCTGCTACCGGTCTTTTCAAACTGCACGAAATCAGTCAGAAGGAGATTATCGATAAGGTATTCAGAGAGTGTACATGCGAACTTCTGAACGTATACTGTGGCCTGCAATGTATGATTGGAAGCTCGAGGACGGAGATACTGAACCAACATTATTATTTCGAAAAAGAGAAATCCAAAAAAAAGGAACATGGCCCTGGAGATTAAAATACCAAGTCCCGGTGAATCCATTGCGGAAGTAGAACTCACATCATGGTTTGTGGAGGACGGTGCGCTGGTTTCAAAAAACCAGGAGATCGGTGAAATTGAATCGGAAAAAGCAACCCTGCCCCTGATTGCCGGTGAGTCCGGACAGCTGAAAATTCTGGTTCAGGAGGGGGAGACTATAAAGGTGGGGGTTGTGGTAGCTTCAATCGATACCAGCGTGGAGGTACCAGGAGAAAAAATGGCACCTGTTGAAAAACCATCATCTGAACAAAAGAGTGTCAAAGTCACCCCGGTGGCAAAACAGATGATGGAGAGGGAGGGACTATCTGTAGATGATATCCTCAACGGGCTAAGAAAAATCAGTGCAGGAGACGTGAAGCAGGTTATAGAGAATAGCTCCGCGGCAAAGATCCCAGAGAGGCAGATGACAACTTCCAGGGAGGAGGAGCGAAATAAGGTGAGTCAGCTCAGAAAAAAAATCTCTGAAAGACTGGTCACTGTCAAGAATGAAACAGCCATGCTCACTACCTTCAATGAGGCAGATATGAGTGCCATCATCTCCATCAGAAAAAGATACCAGGAGCAGTTCGTGGAGAAACATGGAATAAAGCTTGGTTTTATGTCCTTTTTTACAAAGGCTGTTACCGAAGCGCTCCGGCAGTTCCCTGCTGTAAACTCATACCTGGATGGAGAAGAGGTGGTTTCACCCGGTTACTGTGATATCGGCATCGCTGTGCAGTCAGAAAAAGGATTGATGGTGCCAGTGATCAGAAATACAGAAGCTATGAGCCTGGCCCAATTGGAGAATCAGATTGCCGATCTGGCTACCCGTGCCAGAAAAGCGCGACTCAGTATAGAAGAGATGAGCGGGGGTACTTTTACCATCTCCAATGGTGGCATCTACGGATCCATGCTCTCCACCCCTATTCTTAATCCGCCCCAGTCAGGAATCCTTGGCATGCACAATATTTTGGAACGTCCTGTTGCCATTAACGGAAAGGTAGAGATCAGGTCCATGATGTATATTGCACTGAGCTATGACCACCGCGTCATCGACGGTAAAGATTCAGTAGGTTTCCTGAAGACGGTGAAAGAGTTACTTGAAGAGCCGGCTCGTATGATCTTTGGTGAACAATCGCCCGAGCAGTTCCTGCTTGAAATTTAGCAATGGATTAATAGTACTCTACCACACGGGTAATAGCCATTTCCGGAGTGATCTTCTCCTCACCGGTAAAGACCAGCCGAAGTGTCCAGTTTCCCTTCTCGTCAAACTCACTGTATTCGTATTGCTGGGTAGCAGATCTTGCTCCATCCAGCTCCTCCTGATACATCTCCACCAGCAGGTTCTTTTCATATACGTGGTGCACAATTACCTCCCGGTTATTGACCACCTGCACCTGCCTTTCAATTCTCCCCTTTGAATCATAGTAAGTTGCACCTTCATAGCGAAGCTGCTCATCCTGCCACACTTCGAAGTTCACCTGATCATCCGAAACCTTGTCCATCACGGTCCTGGAAACCAGCATCATTTGGGAGTGTTTTGGAGTCAAATTAACCCTTGTATAATAGGTCTCTTCCACCAGATCACCGTCTTTACGTTTTACAGTAGCAAGGTTGGTGGTATCGCCACAATCGCTCATGCTAAAAGCCTGTAAGTAGTTTCCCTCAGCATCATACTCCACCACCCGGTAACCGTTGGCACAATCCGTACCTGCCACCCACTTTTCATTCTCATAGGTAGCATCACACTGGAATTCATTGGTTGCCTTCACCTTACCTTTTAATCCTCTACGATTAAGATCGTTTAATCCTCCGGAACAGGATACAAGAAAAGCAAGTAATAACATTACGGTTAAACTTGAAACAGACTTCATAATAGCACAGTTTAGTTTTTTAAGGACCTAAAAGTAACTGTTCCTGTTCACAATCACAAAAGAACCAGTTACTGGTTGTTGATAAATCCCAGCACCTGGGCAACCATCTCCTTTTGCTCCCGGGTGGCAGCCATTGATTCAGCTCTCAAAAAAGAGCTCTTTGATTTTTCACGGTTCTGAAGAAAGAAAAACACCATTCCCTGGTAAAAATAGTAATCAAAATGCTCCTCCAGTTCAATACAGGCAGCATACCACTCAGCCTCTTTCTTAAGTAACAGCTCTGTCTGATATTGCTGATCCATATCTGTGATTTGTGAAGCAGCACCATAAAGCCAGCGGTGATCATCCTTGCGATCCGTTTCAAAACGCTTATCAATATAAGAGATCAATTCATCGGCCCTGTCGGTATAGTAAAAATACTGAATGAACGGAAGGGATCTCAGATCCCACGAGCCACTCTCACTCTCCACTATAGGAGCCAATTGGTTGGCCATTTTGCTTACCAGATCGATACGCTCCTCCTCCACCGCCTTTACAAGGGTATTGTTATAAATCTTCTCCATTGCAAGTATATAGTCCTCTTTCAATACCCGCCTCAGCCGGTCTGTATCTGAAGAGAATCCATCCCACCATATATCATCCAGATCCATATGAAAAGCCACTACCCTGATATCGTCGTCCGAAAGTTTTGGCTTTGACTCCATCACCTTCTCCATGTATTCAGAAGCAAGCGCTTCAGCCTCCTCCTGGTTTCCCATCTCACGAACCACAGTGACATAGTCTGCAAATCCCTCAGCCTCCAGTGTTCCATTCCTGTAGCTGGCCCTGTAGCTCTTCACCTTACTAAAACCCTCATTAACTGACTTTAAGGAACCAATCAGCTTCTCTGCAGGTGTGAAACCGACAATTTTGCTCACCCGTTCCCCATCATCGCTGAAAATAAACATGCTGGGGTAACCCTCAAGCTGCTGCTCTGAAGCATATATCCTACCCCAATCCGACTCTCCATCCATCCGGACACTCACATAATGGGCATTCATATAGTCAGCCACTGATGGGTCTGTATAGACCTCCCTGTCCATCATTTTACAGGGTCCGCACCAGGTGGCATATACATCAACGTAGAGCATCAACATCTGGTCCGATGCCTTTTTCTGTACAGCCTTCATCTGTTCAAGGGTTTCGACTTCAATGAATTCAACCTGTGCATTCAATGTCAAGGTCGTGACAAACAGGAGTAGAAAAAAGATGTTTGTTTTTATTTTCATATAAATCAGCTCAGAACCCCGCATTCATTCAAAAGTTCAAGATAGACTTCCGATTCATTTTCCCAGCATAACTCAAGGGCTGCCCTTTGGAGCGCCTCTCTCCAGGCGCCTCCAGACCTCTCTTTAAGCATATACCTGATGATACCTGCCAGCTTTTCCGGATCCCTCTCTGCTGTTGAAATACCGATTCCATATGAATCTACGATTCTGCTCATCTCCGGAAGCGCGGAGCAAAGCACCGGCACCCGGCACTGTATATAGTCAAACAATTTATTGGGCAACGCATAGCGGTAATTCAGTCCCCGATCCTCCTCCAGTGATATACCCAGATCGGCCGATAAAGTAACCGGCACAAGCTCCTCCGGCATCATCCTTCCTCTGAATTCTACCCGATCGCCCAGATTCATATGCACCACCCGTTGTTTCAGGTCATCCTCAATATCGCCCGTTCCCACCACTACAAACAGGACATTCTCAAGATACTGCATAGCTTCAATCATCAACTCCAGACCCCTCCCTACATTCAATGCTCCCTGGTAAATAATCATCTGCCTCTTAACTGCACCCACTTCCCGGGGATGGTATTCAACTTTTACCGGGACATTTCTTACCACCCTGAAACGGGTACCATAGAGCCTTCGGTAAATGGTTGCAATGGAATAATTTGTTGTAACTGCATATTTAAGCTTTGGCAGAAACCTCCTCTCAATCCATTTCCAGACGGACTGTACACCTCTCCTGTGAATCAGTTCAGGCACCTGGGTAAACAGTTCATGGCTATCATAGATCAACGGCACCCTCCTGATCCTGCTTACCAAGAAATTGGCTGGCAGCGTGTCCAGGTCATTGGAGATTAAAAGTGCCGGCCTTTTGACAAATAGCAGTGTTATCAGCAACCGCAGGTTAAAGCAGGCATAAAACAGGGGACCACCCGAAAAGAGCATCTTATAACGCCGAGCCTTAAAAGGTCTGTTCACCAGGTCGGGGCTCTCTCTCAATCTCCGACCCATACAGATCACATCAAATCCCTGTTCAGACAGGAGCTGTGCCACCCGCCCGACCCGCTGATCTGTGGCCAGGTCATTAATAACCGATATGTAAGCTTGCTTCAAGATTTATTCAAAGAATTTAAAGATAGGAAAAGCAATGGGGCATTGGAACAAATCATTGTTATATTTACCATTATGATCGATATACAACACAATCATCATCTGAAGGAGTTGAATAGTTTTGGATTGGATACCAGGGCTGCCTACTATGCCAGACCAGCGGATATGGAAACCCTCACCAACCTGTTGGAGCATGAAAACAACCGCCAACTGCCCCTCCTGGTTTTAGGAGAAGGTAGTAATATCCTGTTCAGGAATGATTTCGATGGACTGATCATACAACCCGGCATGAAAGGAGTTGAGTTGGTGGAAGAGGGGGAAGAAGAGCTGGTGGTAAGGGTGGGTGCATCGGAAAACTGGGACGACTGGGTCAGGTTTGCCACTGAGCAGGGTTGGTACGGACTGGAAAACCTGAGCCTGATCCCCGGATCGGTGGGTTCATCGCCCGTTCAGAATATTGGAGCTTACGGTGTGGAACTCAAGGAGCGATTTGATTGGCTCGAAGCGTGGGACATTCAGTTGAAGCAGCTTGTACGGCTGGACCACACTGCTTGCCAGTTCGGCTACAGAAGCAGTATCTTTAAAGGGGAAGCGAAAGGGAGATACATCATCACCTATGTAGCCTTCAGGTTAAGCAGAAAGCCCGATCTTAAACTGGAATACGGGAATGTGAAAACCGAACTCACAAAGGCAAACGGAACCACTCCCATGGATCTGCGGAATGTGATTATAGCCATCAGGAAATCGAAACTACCCGACCCTGCCCAATATGGAAATGCAGGCAGTTTCTTTAAAAATCCAATGGTGGACAGGACCATCTTTAACTGTATTCGGGTTGAATATCCCAAGGTACCTTTCTATCCCAGGGCCGGTAACCAGATGAAGATTCCAGCAGCATGGCTCATTGAGAAATCCGGCTGGAAAGGAAAGCGGATCGGAAATGTAGGTACCTGGCCCACACAACCCCTGGTGATTGTCAACTATGGCGGAGCCACCGGCCAGGAGATTTACGATTTCTCAGAAAAGATCATGGAGGATGTGGAGCGTCTGTTTAGTGTTACCCTTGAACGAGAAGTAAATGTGATTTAAAGATGGTAGAATTTACTTGTAAATTCTTTGGCTATTCAACGTTTTTTGATACGCTCTTGCATTTTTCAAGTGTTGTGAATAATTGCGGGCAAATGCATGGTACCCGCTGAAATCAGCTTTGGCACAGAAGTAGAGATAGCGGTGTTTTTCGTAATCAAGCACACCATCGATGGCTGAGACAGAAGGAATGGAGATGGGACCCGGTGGAAGCCCCTTGAACTTATAGGTATTGTAGGGCGAATCGATCTCTTTGTCCTCATTCAGGATCCTCTGCCTGGAAAAATCGCCCAGTGCAAATTTCAGGGTGGGATCGGCCTGAAGGGGGATTCCCTGTTCCAGGCGATTCAAATAGACTCCGGCCACACGGCTGTTCTCATCATCGTAGAGTGTCTCTTCGTCTACAATCGAAGCCAGGGTAACCACCTCTGCACGGGTCATATCCAGCTTCTTTGCTTTTCGGTCTCTCTCCCCGTCCCAGAAC
>DAOWNM010000242.1 GCA_030642565.1 Bacteroidota bacterium
GAACAGAACAGCATCCCCACCCTGACACCATCGGCACTGTACTTCTTCATCAGTTCGATGGGATCGGGAGAGTTACCCAGCGATTTGGACATCTTCCTTCGTTTGCTGTCGCGCACGATCCCGGTCAGATAGACCGTATCGAATGGCTTTTCACCCCTGTATTCATACCCGGCCATAATCATCCGCGCCACCCAGAAGAAAAGAATCTCAGGAGCAGTTACCAGGTCGTTGGTGGGGTAGTAGTATTGAATGTCTTCATTTTCCGGATTGCGAATGCCGTCAAAGACCGAAATGGGCCATAACCAGGAGGAGAACCATGTATCGAGTACATCTTCGTCCTGACGCAAATCACCTGCATTCAGATGGCTTTTGCCACTCCTCTCCCGGGCCAGATCAACCGCCTCTTCAATGGATTCGGCAACCACGTAATCGTTAGGCCCCTCACCATAGAAAAAGGCCGGGATCCGGTGTCCCCACCAGAGCTGACGGGAGATACACCAGTCCTTCACATTCTCCATCCAGTGGCGGTAGGTGTTCTTGAACTTGGCGGGCTGAAGTTGCACGTCATCGTTCATGACACTATCCAGCGCCGGCACACTCAGCTCCTTCATCTTCAGGAACCACTGCAGGCTCAGCTTGGGCTCTATCACCGCATCGGTGCGTTCCGAAAAGCCCACCTTATTCATATAGTCCTCGCTCTTCACCAGGTTTCCCTCCTGCTCCAGCATGGGTACTATCAGCTCCCTTGCTTTGAACCGCTCCTCTCCCACCAGCACCTCTGCTGCTTCATTAAGGGTCCCATCGTCGTTAAAGATATCAATGGATTCCAGGTTGTGCTTCAGTCCCAGCTCATAGTCATTGATATCGTGGGCAGGAGTGATTTTCAGTGCCCCGGTACCAAACTCCCGGTCCACATACTCATCCACGATTACGGGTACAGAACGGTTCACCAGCGGCACCAGCACCCTTTTGCCATGAAATTTTTTATACCGTTCATCCTCCGGATGCACACACACCGCGGTATCGCCCAGGATGGTTTCGGGACGGGTGGTGGCGATAGTAATATACTCCTCTTCTCCCTCAACCTGGTAGCGGAGATAGTATAATTTAGAGGCCACCTCTTTATGATTAACCTCCTCATCAGATACGGCTGTAAGCGCCTGGGGATCCCAGTTCACCATTCTGACTCCACGATAGATCAACCCCTTCTTAAACAGGTCCACAAACACCTTGATCACGCTCTCGGAGAGCGCATCATCCATGGTAAAACAGGTGCGGTCCCAATCGCACGATGCCCCCAGTTTCTTCAACTGCTCCAGGATGATTCCTCCATGCGTATGGGTCCACTCCCATGCATGCTCCAGGAACTCCTCCCGTGTCAGATCACTCTTTTTGATCCCCTCTTCGGCCAGCTTATTGACCACCCTCGCTTCGGTGGCAATAGATGCATGATCGGTTCCCGGTACCCAGAGTGCATTTTTTCCCAGCATGCGGGCACGCCGGATCAAAACATCCTGCAGAGTATTATTGAGCATGTGTCCCATGTGCAACACACCTGTTACATTAGGTGGCGGAATCACAATACAGTAAGGTTCACGTTCGTTGGGGGTGCTTCTGAAGAAGCCATGTTCCATCCAGTAAGAGTACCATTTGTCCTCCACACTGGCGGGGTCATATTTTGATGGAATATCCACGCGTAAAATGGTTTTAAATCGCTGCCCGCAAAAGTAGTAAAAATTTGGGGTTAAGAGTATGACCATGGATTCGCTTGCCGAGGAGATAAATGATCCCAATGTGAGCAATCCCACAGGCACCACCACCGGAAAGAACCAGGACCTCTTTGTGTTTCCGATCAGTTGTTTTTATGCAACTGCGTTTGCTTTCATCTGTTTCTGATTTTCCTTTGAAATCCCGTAGACGAGGATCCGGTCGGTGATTCCTGGAAAGTTTTTATGCAGCCAGACAACCATCTTTCCCTGGGCAGTCAGGACCAGGTCCCGCTCACGCCGGTAAGTGGCTCTTGCAATGTACCAGGCCACCCGTTCACTGGACATCATCCGCTCTTCATCCCGCGGAGATTCACCCTGGGGAAGACCGTTGGCGTCCAGTGCCTTTCCCCGGATCTCCGAAGAGGTAAAACCCGGATGAACCACCATTACATTGAGACCTTTGTCTATGTTTTCAAGCCTGAGGGTATTCAGGAAACCATCCATGGCGTGTTTGGAGGCTACATACCCAGTGCGTCCCGGCAAAGGAGCCAGGCCGGTAATGGACGAAATTCCGATCACCGTTCCCTTCTGTTTCAACAGATGGGGTAGAGCAAACTTGATGCAGTAAACAGTCCCATAGAAATTGGTATCCATCAGCTCCCTGATCACCTCCAGTTCCAGGTCTTCAAAAGTGGCCCGCATAGAGATCCCTGCACTGTTGACCAGCACATCAATTTGTCCGAAGGCCTCAAGGGCCTCGTTCACCAGGCGCTCACAATCACTTATCTTTTTTACATCAGTGATCACAGAGATGGCCTCTCCTCCGATGTTCCGGATCTGCTCTTCCAATTCCAGCAATTTATTTCTTCTTCTTGCAGCCAGTACCACCCTGGCTCCCTGAGTAGCAAATTCCAGAGCTGAAGCCCTGCCTATACCCGAAGAGGCCCCGGTAATCACCACCACCTTCTTCTGAAACCGGGTACCTTCTTCCGAAAGCCGGTAGAACCTTCCGTTTCGTATCCATTTTAACCGGCTCATTGATCTATTAGTCATCTCCCATTTAACTTTTTGACTATATTCGTTTTCTGGTACAAAGATGGAGTATTATTTTGAAACTATCAAATTTATTGAGTATTTTTCCAAAGGTGCTCGCTAACCCCGCCGCAAGCAGCGGGGAACCGAGTTTACGAGCTCGGAAGCCAATACGCTCGCGGGATTTAACCAGTTCAGGAGTTCCGGGACCGAATGGATGTATATGCATCCCTGATTTGCCTTTCTCACGCCTATTTGATTCGAGTTAAACTTATACGACCCAATTCCGACTCCTTTTCCACATATGACAGTCCCTGTTTCATAGAGATGCTACCCATCACATGCATCTCTGCCAAACGATCATATCCATAAAACTCAATGATCCGCTTCTCACTGAACCAGAGATCCAGGATGTCAAGGTTGGATGGAATCTGGAACTCAGTGTAGTCAGCAACCTCTGTCATCGAGGTTTGCCCGTTAATCGAAATACTTTCCAGATCAATGACATAGAACTTCCCTTGATCCTGTTGGTCCCTGATCCAGATGTAATGATCTTCCATGCCAAACAGGTACATATCTTCAGACAGCCCGGACGGCACCTGGAAAGGATGCAAAGTTTGATTCACTTCATCAAAGACAAAACCAAATGGCATTGGATAGCTATCTGATCCACGCTGTTGATCAATTATGTTTGAGAGAAATATATGGTAATTATGGTCATGGAGTGGATAGTAATAGCGAGGTTCTTCAAAATTGGAAAACATAATATTTGTTGGCAGAACCATCTCCTTAGAAACGGTATTCTCTTTGACCTTCAGCTTAACTAATTCCAGGAGATCGGATTCATCTCCCTGAAACCCGTAAACGTTCCCGTCAAACCCTGTAAAACATTGTAGCACAGCCCCGGTTTCAATAATGCCTCCGGCAGCTAATTTCAACAACTGCCCCCGGTTGAAATAGATACGGCCGTCAGGATCCACAAAGTACCCCCGGTAGTCGGCAGGATAATCCAGGTAGTGTTCAACCTCGATATCGTCTCTATCCTTAATCAGTAATCTCTTAATCCCCGCTGTATTGAAATATATGTTTCCGGACCGGTCCTGCTGGTGATATTTTGAACCCATGAAGCAGTTATGGTCGGATGGTACATAGTGATCATTAAGGTCATACAGCGCACCGCTGCCGTTATGAACCAGCAAACCTTTGGAATGGATCTCCCCATCCTTTAGCTGGAAGGTAAACCTTCCCCAGAGTACTGTATACTCAGGGGACAACACGATCACCCTTAACACCTCTACTTTTGCAAATGCTTCCCCCAGAACATCACCATTCCCATCCATGAAATCTACCTCCTCGGGAGTTCCTTCCAGGCTGCCGGAAGTTAACTTAACCAGGTTGTTTCCTGACCCATCTTCACTTTTTGCCCGATCCACGCCCAGGAAATAGGCATCTGATACATCGGCATAGGCCACCTCCTCTGGTTTGTTGAAGATTTGATTGCACCCTGGAGTTAGAATCCCAATCAGAATGACAGCGAAATATAGAATAAATCGCAAAGAGACACTGGAGTCAGGCATCATGGTATTGTTGGGTTGATTTTTTTATAAAAATAACCAATTGAAATTTGTTATGAAAATAAATTACTTTTGGGCATTCATTGAAAGTTATGAGGGTTCCACTAATATTAACGATTGTCATCATA
>DAOWNM010000299.1 GCA_030642565.1 Bacteroidota bacterium
ACTTTTGACCGGACCGATGAACTGGGACAGTCACAGGGAACATTCCGGGCCTCAGAGTATGCTATGAACCTGATCTACTCCAGGAGCTTTCTGGATACACTGTTAACGGTTGGTGTGAACCTGAAACCCATTTTTTCTTCACTTGAACAGTACACTTCCCTAGGCATTGCACTGGATGTCGGGGTCACATATTTCCATCCACGTACCCTTACGACCGTTGGACTTGTGGTGAAGAATATGGGTACACAGATCACCTCCTATACAGGCATAAGGGAGAGTCTGCCCTTTGAGATCCAGGCAGGAGTTACCAAGGGACTAGCCCATGCACCTTTTCGGTTCACTATCACCTTTCAACATCTGGAACGATGGGACCTGACCTATACTCTTTCGGATGATGAAATAGTGTTTTCCGGGAGCGATACTGAGAAGAGCGGATTTGATATGTTCGGGGACAAGCTGATGCGTCACCTGGTTTTTGGAACTGAATTTCTTCTGGGGAAAAACTTTCATATGGACGTTGGGTATAATTATAAAAGGAGGCAGGAGATGAAGGTAAATGCCCGACCCGGCATGGTCGGTTTCTCCTGGGGATTTGGATTCCGGGTTTCCAAGTTCCATATTGCATTTGGACGTGCATCCTACCACCTGGCTGGAGGCACCAATCATTTCTCCTTAACTACCAATCTTTCTGAGTTTTACAGAAAGGCAAACTGAACTGAAATATAGTGGGACAGCAAAAAATTATCATTGCACTGGACGGGCACTCCTCTTGCGGGAAGAGCACATATGCCAAACTGATTGCCGCCGAACTGGGGTACTCTTACATCGATTCAGGAGCCATGTACAGGGCGGTAACCCTTGCCGCCATGGATGCTGGACTTTTCGATGAGACCAGCGCACCGCCTGTTGAGAAGATCGAAGCACTGCTCGACCATATCGATCTGGAATTGAAACACAACCCGGAGAAACAGCGCACCGAAATATTTTTGAGTGGTAGAATGGTTGAAGATCTGATACGCAGAATGGAGGTCTCCGGTCATGTAAGTTATATTGCAGCCATCTCTGCTGTTCGGAGGAAAATGGTTGAGTACCAGCGTTGGCTGGGCAGAGAGAAAGGTGTGGTGATGGATGGGCGGGATATCGGAACAGTGGTATTTCCCGACGCGGCACTGAAGATTTTTTTAACTGCATCGCTGGAAGTGCGGACAGGGAGGCGTTATAAAGAGCTGATCGAGAAAGGGATGGCTGCTGATTTTAGCGAGGTTCAGAAGAACCTGGAAAAACGTGACCATATCGATTCGAACCGGGACGATAGTCCCCTGAAAAAGGCAGATGATGCTATCTTGCTCGATAACAGCGAGATGACCCTGGAACAGCAGATGATCTGGTTCAAAGATCTGTATCAACGTATAATTTCCGGAGCAGATGATAAAGATTGAGATAGATCCCGCGGCAGGTTTCTGTTTTGGCGTGGATGAGGTGATTAAGACCGCCGAAAAGCGTCTTCGTAGCGGGGAGGCACTATACGGACTGGGAGATATGGTGCACAATGCTGCAGAGATGAAACGGCTGCAATCACTGGGGTTGAAGACCATTGACCACCAGCAGTTGATCGATCTCCCCCCTGGCAAAGTGTTGTTCCGGGCACATGGTGAACCTCCGGAGACATATATTATTGCCGAGCAAAACGGGGTAGAGGTGATCGATGGCACCTGTCCCATTGTGGCCAGGTTGCAGAGAAAGCTGAAAAAGGCGTATGATGCCATGGATCACAGCAAAGAGCAGTTAGTGATTTTTGGCAAACCCGATCACCCCGAGACCATTGGGTTGCTGGGTCAGGTAGATGGTGATGCACTCGTATTGAGTTCGGTTGAGGATGTTTCAGCCATCGATCCTGAAAAGAGGGTGTGGCTATTCTCCCAGACTACCATGGATCCTGAACGGTTCAAGGAGGTAGAGAAGGCCCTGAAAGATTATCTCCGGAAACATTCCGGAGAGATTAAATATGCTCATTTTAGATCAGATTGTACCATCTGTGGACAGATGAAAAAGAGAAAACCGGGACTCTCTCGCTTTGCCCGTAAATATGATGTGATGCTGTTCGTGAGTGGAAAGAACTCATCCAACGGAAAAATGCTCTATGAATATTGCAAATCTCTCAACCCGGTAACCTACTGGATCAGTGATAAGGAAGAGGTTGAAAAACAGTGGTTTGAAGAGTGCAGGAGCATCGGAATCAGTGGTGCCACCTCCACCTCAAGAGCACAGTTGGAATCTGTACTGGAGCATGTGAAAAAGTTAACCTCTTCTTAATACAATTTTGTTAATTTTGCGGTGTTTGTAATGACCTGTTAAAATGGGAAAGATTAAAAGAATAGGTGTGCTTACCTCCGGTGGAGATGCACCCGGAATGAATGCTGCTATCAGGGGTGTAACCCGTACAGCCATCTATTACGGGCTGGAAGTTACCGGGATCCGGTATGGTTATCACGGGATGATACATAACGATTTTGTTGAAATGAAAGCCCACAGTGTGAGTGATATACTGGCCAGGGGCGGCACCATTCTGAAGACCGCCAGGAGCAAGGGGTTTATGGAGGCTGAGGGTCGCAAACTGGCATATGAAAACCTGAAAGCAGCTAAAATTGATGCCGTGGTGGTAATTGGAGGGGATGGTTCCCTTACCGGTGCCAGGGTTTTCTGTGATGAGTTTTATGATATACCGTTTGTGGGGATTCCCGGAACCATTGACAATGATATTTACGGTACCGATTACACCATCGGATACGATACTGCATTGAATACAGTGGTCGAGGCTGTGGATAAGATCAGGGATACGGCCGGAAGTCACAACAGACTCTTCTTTATTGAAGTGATGGGCCGGGATGCTGGTTTCATCGCCCTGAGCAGTGGGATTGCCACAGGTGCTGAGGCCATTTTAATCCCGGAGGTCCAAGGCGAGGCTCGACATCTGAAAGAGTACCTTCTAAAAAGTTTTAAAAGGAAGAAGTCGAGCAACATTATCATCGTGGCCGAAGGGGACGAATCGGGTGGTGCATTTGCCATTGCCGAGAGTGTAAAGGAGGATTTCAGGGATTATGATGTGCGCGTATCCGTATTGGGTCATATACAAAGGGGAGGCACCCCGTCTGCCCGCGACCGGGTAACTGCCAGCAAGTTGGGTTTTGCAGCCGTTGAAGCGCTGATGGATGATCAGCAGAGTGTGATGGTTGGATACCGTAACAACGAGATTGACCAGGTTCCTTTTAGAAAAGTGATTAAGCTGAAGAAGAAAGTGGACCCGGAGCAGATGCAGATGGTGGAGATCCTCTCTGTATAATGCCTCCTCTTTTTTTTGTACATTACCATCTATGTCCGGAGC
>DAOWNM010000296.1 GCA_030642565.1 Bacteroidota bacterium
AGGCCACCGCCAGGATCTCATCAGTATTAAGGGCTGTATTCAGCGAGATATAACCCAGCTTATCGTTGTAGGTATATTCTCTTGAGGAGAGCAACCTGGCATTTTCAATCTTTTCAAAATCTAATCCCAGGGTCAGACCGGCACCCTCCAACTCACTGGTTACATTTTTGATATCCCTGATGGCCGAATGGGTATTGGTGAGTTCATCATATGCATTGTTCAGATTATTCCTGGGGTAATTGCCTGTCTGGCCAGGATCACGGTTGTAAAATCTGGGATAGGGTTCGGCCAGGTCATTGACCGCAACAATGTTCCTGGATTGCTGGAAATTGGTGGTCTTATTGGTTACCCAGACCTCGATGCGTGTGATGGCCACATCGGAGGTAATCACCGGCAGACGCGAGAGTGCTTTGTTGTAGTTTTCGCGAAAGTATTCCGAAAGAAAGAAGTGTTTGTTGGCATCATAGTCATCCACAGTCACTGAGTATTCGCTTAGCTGTGATCCGCCCTGCACATTGATCACAGACGATTCACCCCGCTGCTGAGAGAATACACTGGTCACTGTCAATTTTCCAAATTGCAACTCGGTCTTCAGACCAAACAGGCTCTGGCTCCCGCTGATCAGCGACCCGGGCAGTGGAAGGTTCACGTTCCCAGCCTCAATCTTCTTGATGATCTCATCCTCCTTCCCCGAATACTCCAACTTGGTCTGGTTCTCAAAATCGAAAGTGGCTTCCGTATTATAGCTGATATCCATGGCCATCTTATCACCGATGGAACCTGCCACATTCATGATTATTTTTTCATCAAAAGTAAAAGAGGGCACACTTCTGAGCCGCTCGTTGATATTGGGATTGTCCTGTTTGGATAGGTTAAATCCGAAGATCAGTTCGGCAGAACCTGACGGAACAATATTGATTACATTGGATCCGAACAGTTTATCAAATGCCTCTCCGCCCACCTGGATAGGTGGAATAAATGAGAGCTGTTGTTCCAGGGAGGACCCACTTGCTTTCAGCCGCCAGTAATCATTCACCTGCTGCTTCAACTCATATCGCTGGTACTCATCCATGGTCATCAAGGTTGGATTCCTGTAGTTCCAACTCCCGATGGTCTCAGTGAAAAGATACTTATTTGTCAACGGATCATAAATGACCTTAGAGTTGATGTTGGATGGATTTTGCAGATAGAGAGGCGAACTTTGTCCCGACCAAGAGAAGGGATAGGAACCCCGGTCAGAAAAAGGAAAATGGAGGGTTGAATCCTGGGCATTGGCTCCTATAGCCAGCAAGAATCCAATGACAATCAGGAATATGTGGTTATACCGATGGTTCACTACATAAACTTCAAGGCAGCCTTCACTACCTTCTCAACAGAAAGTTCGGGCTGCTCTGATAAAATCCGGGTCAGAATCTTCTCTATAGCTTTCTTTGAAAAACCCAGTGCTACTAAAGCAGATAACGCTTCTTCACGGCTGGTATTGTCCTGTGAAAAGAATAATTCATCTATTCCCACACCTTTACCTACCTTATCTTTCAGATCAATGATGATCCGTTGGGCAGATTTGGCCCCGATCCCTTTTATTCCTTGTAAAAGAGAGACATTTCCGGCCAGGATGGCCTGGGTTATCTCTTCTGGTGAAAGTGAAGAGAGGATCAAACGGGCTGTATTGGCTCCCACCCCGGAAACCGAAATGAGCATTCTGAAGATCTCGCGCTCCTCCCGTCCGCTAAAACCATAAAAAATCTGCGCATCTTCCCTGACCACAAAATGGAGGTAGATCTTGCCTGCCGACTGGCTACTGATCTGGCTGTAAGTAAACAGTGAAATGTTAATGTAGTAGGCTACGTGGCCCGCCTGAACAATTAGATGTGTAGGTGATTTTTCAACATATTCCCCCTCGATAAACTCATACATACCCTTTGGTTTTGGTATGCTAATATAGTAAAATCGAGAGAGACTATCAGAGGGTTTTCTTCATCTCGGTCTCCTCGTAGGCCTCGACCATATCGCCTACCTTGATATCGTTGAAATTTTCAATGTTCAGTCCGCACTCAAGACCTGAAACCACCTCTTTGGCATCATCCTTAAAACGCTTCAGCGATCCCAGTTCTCCACTGTAGACCACAATACCGTCCCTGATAAGCCGTACCTTGGAGGAACGCCTGATTTTACCTTCCCTGACCATACATCCTGCAATGGTCCCGACCTTGGTGATTTTGAAAGCCTCCAGGATCTCCAGTGTTCCAGTAATCTCCTCTTTGATCTCGGGGGTAAGCATTCCCTCCATGGCAGCCTTCAGCTCTTCAATGGCATCGTAGATAATGGAGTAGAGGCGAATATCGATCTGCTCCTTCTCGGCCAGCTTTCTGGCACTGAGCGATGGCCTAACCTGGAACCCGATTACAATAGCATTGGATGCTGCAGCCAGCAGGATATCTGACTCCGAAATTTGTCCCACAGCCTTGTGCTTGATATTAACCTGGATCTCTTCTGTACCTAACTTAATCAGTGAGTCGGAGAGGGCCTCAATGGATCCATCCACATCACCTTTCACAATCACATTCAGCTCCTGGAAGTTTCCAATGGCAATTCGACGTCCTATTTCATCCAGTGTAATATGCTTGGTAGTCCTCAGTTCCTGCTCACGCTGTAGTTGCTCACGCTTGTTGGCAATCTCTTTGGCCTCCTTATCGGTATCCATAACATTGAAGCTCTCACCAGCCTGTGGCGCACCATTCATCCCCAGTACCAGGGCGGGCGTAGATGGCCCTGCCTTGTTGATCTTATTGCCTCTCTCATTGAACATGGCCTTCACATGGCCATAATATTGTCCTGCCAGCAACACATCACCGATCTTCAGTGATCCCGATTCCACAAGAATGGTGGCAATATTGCCCCGTCCCCTGTCCAGGGTCGATTCAATAACGGTACCACGTGCATTCTTGTCGGGGTTGGCTTTCAAATCCAGTAGTTCTGCCTCCAGCAATACCTTCTCCAACAGCTCCTCAATATTGATATTTCCCTTGGCCGAGATCTCCTGAGACTGGTATTTACCACCCCAGTCCTCTACTATATAGTTCATCTGGGCAAGCTCATCCTTGATCTTCTCCGGATTGGCTGCCGGAAGGTCTATCTTATTGATGGCAAAAACAATGGGGACACCTGCTGCAGCCGCATGGTTGATCGCCTCTACAGTCTGGGGCTTCACCCCGTCATCGGCTGCCACCACAATAATGGCCACATCAGTAATCTGTGCACCCCTGGCCCTCATGGCGGTAAAGGCTTCGTGTCCAGGTGTATCCAGGAAAGTGATCTTGCGTTCATCTTCCAGTTTCACACTATAGGCTCCGATATGCTGTGTAATCCCACCGGCCTCTCCTGCTACCACATTGGCATTACGTATCACATCCAGCAGTTTGGTTTTTCCATGGTCCACATGTCCCATCACAGTCACAATGGGTGGCCTTGAGA
>DAOWNM010000321.1 GCA_030642565.1 Bacteroidota bacterium
GGTAACCTGCCTGTCTCATTCAAACTGCTTGGTCAGAAATTCCTGATCGACTCCTATGTGTTCAGCGAGGTGGTTTTCGACAGGATTGTTTTTAATGGCAAAAAGGTGTGGCGACCACTTCCCGACCCTCTGGATGCCATGGCGGCATTGGGAAATGAGGATGCTTTGGCTCTGCTTGAGGGGGAGATGGAACAGTATAAGTATGCAGCCAATATGGCGGGACTCAAATACCTTATTGAAGCCTATGATGATGATTTCTGGGAGCAGTCGCTCTACAATACCTGGCTGGGAGCGATCCGCACACTTAATCCTACGGCGTCTTCAGGTGGATTTCCCTATTTTATGCAAACAACTGCCTGGCACCAGCAGAAGCTAAATACCCAGCTAACCTCCTGGGCCCAGTTAAGACATGACAATATTCTTTATGGGAAGCAATCTTATACAGGGGGAACAGGATGTTCCTATCCTTATACATATGTGGAGCCTTACCCGGATCTATATGAAAATCTGAAGCTGTTTGCAGAACATGCATCGGATTTTTTCACCCGGGTATTGCCCGATCTGGTCGACAGCAAGGATCGAATCATCACCTATTATAACAGCTATGCAGGTATTATGGAGAAGTTACAGGAGATTGCTCAGAAGGAGCTGGAAGGTACCCGGCTTTCAGAAGAGAATATCACATTTTTGAAAACCATGATCAATCAATATATGTCATCGGGTCCTTCCATTTCGGGGTGGTATAATGACCTGTTTTTTGACCTTGAAAAAGGATTAAACTGTGACTTCACTGTGGCTGATGTACATACACAGCCCACTGAATTTAGTGGAGCTGTGGTTGGAAATGTACTGCATGTGGGAAACGGATTGATTAATACGGGAGTTTTCCTGGCAGAGAATCCCTGTAACCCCGGCCAGCTCATGGCCTTTGCAGGTCCGGTCTCCTCTTTTCATACGGAGATAACCAATAATTTCAAGCGGTTAACCGACCAGGAGTGGGAGGATGCTTTCTGGTCCGGTTATGAGAATTTTCCCGGACGTCCCGACTGGGTCTCCACCTACCTGTTGGATAATAATGGGGAGCGGTATGCGGAGGGAAGGGCTTTGAAAGGGGCACTTTACACTGCTATTACTGAACAGCAGGTTGAGTCTCAGCTGGTGGATTATCTGCTTCTTTTCCCCAATCCTGTATCGGAGGAGGCGCATGTGCGGTTTGTTCTTAACAGGGAAGCTGTTTTTACAATGGTGGTGTATGACATGGCAGGAAGAGTGTTGCATCGCGAGCAGAACCGGAGTCTCTATCCGGCAGAACATGATATTGTTATTCCGGTGGAGTCGTGGTCCTCCGGCATCTACCTGCTTCAAATTCAGATTGGGGAACGACGTTTTGCCGGGAAACTGATGGTTCAGTAGTCTTTAATCGACAGGTTTATAGACTTCGGAGATCTCAATCTTAACGATGCGGTATCCTTTCCAGACCTCGATGGCAGCAAAGACAATTCCCACGAAAACAGCAAACATCCCTGCATAGAAAAAGGCAACGATCAACCAGTCAAATGAAGGGGTGCTCTTATTCATGGTTACCCCGATCAATACCGAACTTACAATAAAGAGGGCCACGGACAAAGAGTAGCTAAAAACAGCATTTCGAACCAGTGAAATACGTTCAATCAGATGGCTGATCTGGAGTTCAATATTGCTTAACCGGCTGCTGTCATTTTCATCAATCTGCTCCTGGTGAAAAATCTTTCGTTTCTCTTCATTCAGCAGCCTGATCCGGTTTACTACCAGGCTGTATTTGTTGTTCATGCCAAGCAGAAGCAGTCCGCAGGCCGAGATCATCACTCCTGGCGCAAGCATTCCCTGGATCAATTGAATAATGGAAGTTTCCATACCATATTGGTTTACTGTGTACAAATGTTGTGAATTAATATGGATTTATCAAGATGTTGGTGCTTCGGAACCGGTTTACTGTTCATCCCTGAAAAACAGCTCCTCTTTCAGTGTGATGATGCGGTCCTCTACGATGGCCCTGATGGAAACACCCTGCTTGTTACCTTTCTCTGGTTTGGGCAACTTGTCAAGGGCATCGATATAGCGCTGGTAATCCACCAGCGCCTCTTTTGATTGTTGCAGGCTGTTGTCCAGGATGGAGGCCATATAGTAGAGTGACATGGGACTGGTGGTATCGGTTTCCCACGCTTTGTTATAGAGGAGGTAAGCCTCCTCATACTCCATTTCGAGCCTTTTGATATTGCCCTGTTCGGAGTAAATCCGAGAGACAATCGACGAAGCGGGTTGCATCAGTTCGAGTGACCTTTCAAGGTGGTGCATGGCCTCTGTTTTTGCCTTGGTTGTTGCCATACTGGCCCCAAGAAAGAAATGGACCTCTGCATCCAGGCTATCTTTTTCCAGTGCGTACCGGAGCGATTCAATGGCGTTGTTGAAATCAACCTGCAGGTATTGTGAAATTCCCTTGAATTTAAAGGTAAATAAGGTAGAATCGCCAAGACGGCTGGCATATTCGAACCAGTTTACGGCAAAATCAGGATCTCCTGTTTTATAATATGCATATCCCAACAACTTGCTGAACTTGATGCTTGCGGTATCAAGCTCCAGCATGGCTTTACAGATTGGGATGGTTTTCCATCCGTTATTGGCCTTTATATACCAGTTTCCCAGGGCATAGGCAGCTTTCTGGTTATGAGGGTAGAGGTGAAAAGCTTGCTCGTAACAGACCACCGCTCCGGTATTATTGTGGCGGTTGAGGATATCACCCATCATCATCAGGCTTCCCAGGTTAATGGAGTCGACGGCCAGCACCTGGTTCAGGGCATTTATGGCCTCATTATATTGTTGTCTGAAAGAGGCAATTTCAGCAAGCTTCATCCAGGAGGAGACATCAGTGCTGTCCCACTGCACAAGGTTGGCATAGCCATCCCGGGCTTTCACATAATCACCGGCATCAA
>DAOWNM010000106.1 GCA_030642565.1 Bacteroidota bacterium
ACGACATTGTATGATAATTTGGTTATTTTTAAATGTGGCAAAATTACAAAAAAAAAGCTTAGCAGATCGACAGGAAATTCGCCGGATTTTATCAGACTTCTGGGGGTATGATGAATTCCGTCCTCTGCAGGAGGAGATCATACTTTCTGTCCTCTCCGGAAAGGATACCCTGGCCCTGATGCCCACCGGGGGAGGGAAATCTGTAACCTTCCAGGTTCCGGCCCTGACCATGGAGGGGATCTGCCTTGTCATTACTCCCCTGATTGCCTTGATGAAGGACCAGGTGGATCAGCTGCACCGCCGGAAGATCAAGGCGATTGCCATTCATTCAGGAATGACCGGTTACGAAATTGATATTGCCCTGAATAACTGTGTTTATGGCGGATTTAAATTCCTCTATGTTTCGCCTGAGCGACTGGCCACCCAGTTGTTTCGTACCAGGGTAAGGGATATGAATGTGAACCTGATTGCGGTGGATGAGGCCCATTGTATCTCCCAGTGGGGGTATGATTTCAGACCCTCCTACCTGGAGATCAGCACACTCAGGGAGGTGCTGGATGAGGTGCCTGTTCTGGCACTTACAGCCACGGCCACTCCGGAAGTGTGTGAAGATATACAAGAGCGCCTGGGTTTCTTAAAGAAGAACCTTTTAAAGAAAAGTTTTAACAGGGAGAACCTGGACTACCTGGTAGAGACCACCGAGGATAAGGCCAGGGAGTTGGTGAAACTTGTAGGTCAGATGGAGGGGTGCGGAATCGTATATACAAGGAGCCGGAAAAAGTGCAGGGAGCTCTCCCAGCTGCTCTCTGAACATGAGATAACTGCCAGCTACTACCATGCAGGTCTGAAACAGGTCGTAAGAGATGAGAGGCAGCAACAGTGGATGAAGAACCAGTTCAGGGTGATGGTGGCCACCAATGCTTTTGGAATGGGAATTGATAAACCCGATGTCCGGTTTGTGATCCATATGGATCTGCCCGACGGACCGGAGGCCTATTTTCAGGAGGCGGGCCGGGTAGGCCGTGATGGGGAACATTCCCGTGCCATCCTTCTGTACAGTCCGGCCGATAAAAAAGTAGTTGAGCAGCGCATTGCTGTGAATTTCCCGGGTATCCCAAAGATTCGTGAAGTGTACAGGGCATTGTGTAATTACCTGCAGATCCCTCTGGGCAGTGGCAGGGGACAGCAGTACGATTTTGAGTTTGGTGATTTTCTGCACCGCTACAGGTTCAGTGCCATGGTGGCACATAGCTCTCTGCAGATACTTGCAAGGGAGGGCTATATTGTACTCACCGAGGCTTTTTATAATCCCTCCCGGATCAAGTTTCGGGTGGAACGGGACGGTCTCTATACCTTCCAGGTTAAGAATGCAGGTTTTGATGGTTTTATCAAGCTATTGCTCAGGTCATACAGCGGTCTCTTCTCCCAGTTTGTTAAGATCGATGAATCAGTTCTGTCAAGACGATCCGGTCTCCCTTCTGAGAAGGTATATAGCTACCTGAAAACACTCTCCAAGCGCCAGATCATTTATTACATTCCACGCAAAGAGCTCCCTGTTGTTACCTTTCTGGAGGAGCGACTTGATGATAAGAACCTGTTGATCCCTCAGGACCGTTATAATTTCAGGAGAGAGCGTTACGAGAAACGCATCAGGGAGATGCTTCGTTATGCTTCCTCTGAAACCATCTGCAGGAATCAGTTTTTACTGAGCTACTTTGGTCAGCTTGACTCCCCGCGTTGTGGTCGCTGCGATGTGTGCCGGGGAGTAGAACATCTCCAACCCGGCAGTGCAGCGTTTAATGCTATTGTTGAAGCCATCGCTTTGCAACTTTCGGAGCATCCCCTTGTTCTGGAGGAGCTGGTGAAACGTACCGGTCTGGACTCACTGAAAGTGGTCAGGGTGGCAGAGTGGTTGGTGGACCAGGGCAGGGTCTCCAGGAAGAAGGACCTGACGCTCAGATGGAAGGGGTAGCCTGCTCTGTTTGCACTCTTTTAACTATCTTTGCCCCATGCAAGAAGAGGGCACTCCGGTTCATAATTATGTCTATTCCAGCGAAATGGTGGAATTTGTTAAAGCAGCCAATGGCTGCTGCATATTCATGGAACAGCTGAAAGGTACCGAGGGAAGGGCCTTTATCATTGAATCGGTCAGACATCTCTCCGCGGTTTACTCCACCTTTATAAATACTGGCGAAAGTGAACCGGTTTTGGAATCGCCGGGTGAACCTACGGTAACAGAGCAGGAGTGGTCGGCGCTGTTTCAACGGGTATCCATGATCCTGGGTCCACACAATGATATCCTGCGGATGGCCGAAGAGGGGGAATTTGACCGTTCCGAACTCGTGAATCATACCATTTCAGAGGATCTGGCCGATCTCTACCAGGAATTGAGAGATTTCACATCCATCTACAGTCTGGGGATGGAGGAGTTGATGAATGATGCTGCCTGGGAGTTGAAAGAGCGGTTTGGCGAACACTGGGGAGCGAAACTGCTGCGTGTATTGCTTGCACTGCACGAAATGTATGTATCCGGGGTTGATCCAACAGAGAAAACATAATGTTTCAGAGCGAGATAAGTAAAGAGGAGGTGGCCGGACTGGAGCTGATCCAGTATGAAGGACCCATTCATGTGATTGATTCATTGGAGGCTTTTGAGCAGGAGATAGATCATATTGCTCAGCAGCCGGTTCTGGGATTTGATACCGAGACAAGGCCAGCTTTTAAGAAGGGGAAAGTCTACCCTACTTCGTTGATCCAGATCTCTTCACTGGAACAGGCCTGGATCCTGCGGGTGAGCCGGATCGGTTACCCTGGAAAGCTACTGGAGCTGATGTCGGTTGAAATCCCGTTAAAGATTGGGCTGGGGCTTAAGGATGACTTGAGAAGGCTTCGGGCCGATTTTCAGTTTGAACCATGTGGTTTTCTTGACCTTCAGCACTATGTACAGGCGTTTCGTATTGACGAAAAGGGGTTAAAAAAAATTAGTGGAATTGTGCTGAACAGGCGGATCTCTAAATCGCAACAGGTCTCCAACTGGGACGCCGATGTGTTAAACGAGGCTCAGTTGAGGTATGCAGCGACCGATGCATGGGTCTGTTTGATGATATACAACAGTTTAAGAGCTTCAATACAATAATGTGATGGCAGAACGCACCAGAGTTGTTTTAAAATCGGGTAAGGATCAATCACTCAGGAGGTTTCATCCCTGGGTGTTTTCAGGGGCCATTAAAAAGATAGATGGACCTTCCCGGGAGGGTGAACTGGTTGATGTGTACGACAACCAGAATGAATTCCTTGCATCGGGGCACTACCAGCAGGGTTCCATCGCGGTACGGGTGATCAGTTTTAAACCTGTAGAGACAGACCAGCCTTTCTGGGACCAGAAGATTGCCAATGCATGGAGCCTCAGGGCAAAACTGGGTCTGGTAGCCAATCCTCAAACCAATGTTTTCAGATGGGTCAATGCAGAGGGTGACGGTATGCCCGGTCTGATTGTAGATTATTATGGGGGGGTCGCTGTGATACAGATGCACTCCATAGGAATGCACCGTAACCTGGATGCCATTGTGGAATCGTTAAAGAGGGCGGCCGGGGACCGGCTCCATACCATCTATAATAGGAGTGAATCGACCCTGCCCGATAAGCCCGGAATTACGGGGAAATCCGGTTTTCTGCTGGGTAACCGGGAACGGGGCGAGGTGCTGGAAAACGGATACCGGTTCAATGTTAACTGGGTGGAGGGTCAGAAGACAGGCTTCTTTATTGACCAGCGCGAAAACCGAAAACTGGTGGGAGAGTATTCCACAGGTCGTAAAGTGCTGAATATGTTTGGTTATACTGGTGGTTTCAGCATCTATGGAATGGGGGGAGGTGCCGACCTGGTACATAGTGTGGACAGCAGTGGGAAGGCGATCGACCTGACCAGGAAACATGCTGAACTGAACTTTCCGGGCGATGCCCGACACGAGGCTTTTGCCGAAGATGCTTTCAGATACTTTAAGAATATGAAGGAGTCATACGATCTGATTATTCTGGATCCACCGGCCTTCGCCAAGCATCAGAATGTACTAAATAATGCGCTGCAGGGTTACAAGCGACTGAATCAAAGGGCTTTTGAAGCGATTGCGCCGGGCGGAATCCTCTTTACTTTCAGCTGTTCTCAGGCGGTCAGCAGGGAGAATTTCCGTAAATCGGTTTTTGTGGCTGCGGCCAATGCCAGGAGGAAAGCGCGCATTCTGCATCAGCTCTCTCAGCCACCCGATCATCCTGTAAGTATATTCCATCTTGAAGGAGAGTACCTGAAGGGGCTTGTTATGGAGGTGGAGTAACATTTTGTAAATATAAACGTCTATTATGCAGTAATATCAATTAAAATTCAAATCTCCTAACAATGAAAAGATTAGCATTTCTCAGCATTGCCCTTCTACTTACACTCTCATCCTGTATGATTGATGGATGGAATCAGGGTATCTCAGGCAATGGCAAAGTGGTTAAAGAGACCAGGGACCTCTCCGGTTTTACGGGGGTTCATATCAGTTCAGGTATTGATGTTTGGCTTAGCGAAGGCAATGGTTTCGAAGTAACAGTGGAAGCAGATGAAAATCTGCATGAAGTGATTCTGACAGAGATAAACGGAGAATTTCTTGTGGTGAAGACCGACCATGTGAATATCAGGAGCGCCAAATCCAAAAAGGTTCATGTAACCCTTCCAAAACTGTCTGAGTTGAAGATTAGTAGTGCTGGTGATTGTGTGGGTCAGACCACATTTAGTTGTGACGATCTCAGCATCTCCATCAGCAGTGCCGGGGACCTCTCCCTTGAGGTGGAGGCCAGCGAGATCGACATGGATATCAGCTCCAGTGGCGATGCACGCATTTCAGGTAGTGCCGATATACTGAATGTGAACCTGAGTAGTGCCGGTGATCTGCATGCCTTTGACCTGATCGCGGGAAAGGTGGATGTGGTTGTGTCGAGTGCAGGAGATGCCAGGGTCCATGCCACAGAGGAGATCACAATGAATGTATCCAGTGCGGGGAATATATACTATAGGGGCGATGCTAAGGTTCTACAATCCAGAAGCTCCAGTGCTGGTGATATTATCAGGAAGGATTAACCCAGGTAACTTTTGAGGATTTTACTTCTTGTGGTATGCTTTAACCTCTTGATGGCTTTCTCCTTAATCTGACGTACCCGCTCCCTGGTGAGATTAAACTCTTCTCCAATCTCTTCAAGGGTATGGGCGTGTTTCCCGTTGAGTCCAAAGTAGAGCCTGATGATGCTTGCCTCCCGGTAGGTGAGGGTGCTGAGGGCCCGCTCAATCTCTTTTCGGAGTGAATCGTTCAACAGTCCGCGATCGGGTGAGGGCGTTTCCCCGTTGAGAAGTACATCATACATGTTTCCATCCTCCCCGTTCTGGAGGGGAGCATCCATGGAGACGTGCCTTCCTGAACTGCGGATGGCCTCTTTAACATCTTCCGGAGCCAGCTCAAGGGCCTCGGCAATCTCCATTATAGTGGGTTCGCGTTCAAACTTCTGTTCCAGTTCGGCAAAGGTCTTATTGATCTTATTGATGGACCCAATTTTATTCAGGGGAAGGCGAACAATACGGGCCTGTTCTGCAAGTGCCTGGAGGATCGATTGCCTGATCCACCATACCGCATAGCTGATAAACTTAAAGCCCCGGGTCTCATCAAATCGTTGTGCGGCTTTGATCAGTCCAAGGTTGCCTTCGTTAATCAGGTCGGGCAAACTTAATCCCTGATTCTGATACTGTTTGGATACGGATACCACAAAGCGCAGGTTGGCTTTGATAAGTTTCTCCATGGCTGGTCCATCTCCCTTGCGGATCCTCCGTGCAAGCTCCACCTCCTCTTCAGCTGTAATCAGGTCCACCTTTCCAATCTCATGCAAGTACTTGTCAAGTGAGGGAGTCTCCCTGTTAGTAACCTGCTTGATTATTTTGAGTTGTCTCATACGACCGGCTGCCATAGGAAATAAATGCGTTTGAATATAAATAATATTTTTGGTAGTTTACTATTTTTCTATTAATATTGCATAGAATTCCATTCTGACGAACAATAGTTCTATTCTGATTAAATTCCAATTTATCTTGATATTAATTCATCCGCACAGGATCATTATTTAATTATCACATATTTATGTACGATATTCTTGAACTGAATAAAAAGCTTCTAGCTGAATTGCGCGATATTGCTAAAGAATTAAAAATTAAGCGAGTCGAGTCTTTTAAGAAGCAAGATCTTATCTATAAGATTTTAGATATCCAGGCCATTGTGGTTTCGGAAAGCAAAGCAGCAAAGAAAGAGGGGCTCAGGAGAGAGAGCTCCAGGAGAGAGGGCTCCAGGAGAGAGAGTCCCAAAAACGAGAGCCAGGCCAAATCTTCAGAAGAGGTCGCTTCTCAGCCCAAAAGAAAGCCCGGGAGGCCCAGGAAAGAGAGAAAGCAGGAGCCTGAGGTGACTGCAGAGGTGAGGGAACTCAAAGCCGCTGAGAATGCCCCGGCGAAGTCCGATGCACAGAAGGATAAACGGGAGCGTCCCGCCTCCAAGGAAGATAAATCTTTCAAAAAAGAGGGTGTACGCCGCGATTTTCGCGAACGTGGAGATCGCACTGAACGTAACGATCAAAGGGATCGTGGCGACCGAAATGAGCGCAATGACCAAAGGGATCGTGGAGATCGCACAGAACGCAGCGATCAAAGAGAACGTGGCGACAGAGGTGATCAACGTGACAACCGCGATAATCGTGGGCAAAAGAGGCCCCAGGAGCGCCGGGAGGTGGATAAATACGATTTTGAAGGCTTGATTACCAATTCAGGTGTGCTTGAGATTATGCCTGACGGATATGGATTCCTGAGATCGTCCGACTACAACTACCTGAACTCTCCCGATGATATTTATGTCTCCCAGAGCCAGATTAAACTGTTTGGTCTGAAAACCGGGGATAATGTAACAGGAACCATTCGTCCGCCCAAAGAGGGTGAGAAATATTTCCCACTGATCAAGGTGGAGTCGATCAATGGCCGCAGTCCCGATTTCATTCGCGACCGGGTGCCTTTTGATTACCTGACCCCCCTCTTTCCTGAAGAGAAGTTTACACTGGTGGGGAACGGGCAGTTTAATCTCTCTGTGAGGGTAGTGGATATGTTCTCCCCCATCGGGAAGGGACAGCGTGGACTGATTGTTGCACAGCCTAAGACTGGTAAGACTGTTTTGCTGAAGGATGTAGCCAATGCCATCGCCGCCAACCACCCTGAAGTTTATATGATAGTGCTGCTGATCGATGAACGTCCGAGGAGGTAACCGATATGGCAAGAAATGTAAATGCTGAAGTGATCTCGTCCACCTTTGATGAGCCTGCAGAGAGGCATGTAAGGATTGCCAATATTGTTTTGGAGAAGGCCAAGCGAATGGTGGAGTGTGGTCATGACGTAGTGATCTTGCTTGATTCTATTACCCGCCTTGCAAGGGCATATAATACCATCTCACCTGCATCCGGCAAGGTGCTCTCCGGTGGTGTGGATGCCAATGCCCTACACAAGCCGAAACGTTTCTTTGGTGCAGCCAGGAACATTGAGGACGGGGGCTCCCTTACCATTCTTGCCACTGCTCTGACTGAGACCGGATCCAAGATGGATGAAGTGATTTTTGAAGAGTTTAAAGGTACCGGTAACATGGAGCTGCAGCTAGACAGGAAGCTTTCCAACAAGCGGGTTTACCCGTCTGTGGATGTCAATCCATCCAGTACACGTCGCGAAGACCTGCTGCTTGACAAGCCGATGCTCGACAAGATCTGGATTCTCAGGAACTACCTCTCCGATATGAATTCGGTAGAGGCCATGCAATTCCTCCGTGACCGTATGAGTAAAACAACTACCAACGAAGAGTTTCTGATCTCCATGAACAGCGGCTGATCCGGCCAGCACCGTCACTTTTTTGATTTTTGGGCAGATGTTTCGGGGTTATTTGAAATGAATTTATATTACGAATCAGCCTTAAAAATTGAGCCTATTTTACTAATTTTGGGTGACTCCAATTCGAATAGTTAACTAATTGTAATTTAAATACTTAAGTAAAAATAACATGGCAAATAAGAAGAATTTCATGACATGTGATGGTAATTATGCTGCAGCGCATATTGCCTACATGTTCAGTGAGGTGGCTGCCATCTATCCCATCACTCCTTCCTCCAATATGGCGGAGCATATAGATGAATGGTCGGCTAATGGCAGAAAGAATATTTTTGGGGAGATCGTGAAGGTTGCTGAAATGCAATCGGAAGCAGGTGCAGCTGGTGCACTGCACGGATCACTTCAGAGTGGAGCCCTCTCCTCTACCTTCACTGCATCACAGGGATTGTTGCTGATGATCCCAAATATGTATAAGATCTCAGGCGAATTACTGCCTGGTGTTTTTCATGTATCGGCGCGTAGCCTTGCAGCCCAGGCGCTCTCAATATTCGGGGATCACAGTGATGTAATGTCTGTCCGCCAAGCGGGTTTTTCCATGATAGCCACCGGAAGCGTACAGGAGGTGATGGACCTGGCCGGAGTGGC
>DAOWNM010000042.1 GCA_030642565.1 Bacteroidota bacterium
CATGCCCAGGGCCACAAATGTTTGCTGCAACCCCGTGGGCAAACCAATGCGCAGGCTCTGCCTGAATATCTCCCAATCGAATGCAAATTCCCTGATGTTAAATCTGATCAGTTCATGGTTCCTGTTGAGGTAGAAGATGGCTACAATAAAAGCCGTGCCCTGTGCAATAAGGGTGGCAAAAGCCGCACCTTCTATTCCCCAGCCGAGTTTAACAATGAAAAGCAGATCCAGTCCGATATTGAGAATGGTTGCCAGGACCAGGAAGTAGAGTGGCGTAATGGAGTCGCCCAGTCCCCTCAGGATGGCAGCCACCCCGTTGTAACCAAAAAATACCACCAGTCCCGATACATAGATGGTTAAATAGCTGTTGGCCATGGGGATCAGCTCTTCGGGGAGCTTTATCAACCGGAAGATCTGTTCTGAGAATGAGATCCCCACCACGGTCATAATCACTGCGCAGAGGCCCATCACAATAAAAATCGTATCGATGGCACGTTTGACCTTGGTAAAGTTTTTGGCTCCGAAGAATTGAGAAATCACAATGGTACCACCGGTAGCAATTCCAAGGATCAGGGCCATCAGGGTGAAGATAACCGGAAATGATGCTCCTACCGCCGCCAGTGCCTCTTTCCCCAGGTACCTGCCCACAATAATTTGGTCCACAAAGGTGTAGAGCTGCTGAAACATATGTCCCACCAGCATCGGCATGGCGAATCGTAAAATATTCTTTCCTACACTGCCTTCTGTTAAATCTTTCATACTGAATTATGCGAGCGCATTGGCTTTGCCGAGCTTCGGTTCCTTGCAGCAAGCTGCAAGGAGAGTCAATTTGAGTCGCCAAAGTACGTTAAATTATTTCATGCAACATAATGGGATTTGGTTTCGAATATTAGGCCGTACAATGTAAATTCCTGTTATCCGATCTTCTCCAGTTCAACAGTGAAGTGCCGCATGATGGGTGCCTCATATCTGATTTTGTATCCCGAGGTGATATTCTCACTGCGCTGGTATATGTTGATCAGCGCAGCTGCCACATAATCCATATGATTGCGGGTATATACTCTCCGGGGAATGGTTAGTCGCAATAATTCAAGCCTGGGATAGCGGTTTTCACGGGTTTCGGGATCACGATCTGCCAGCAGGGTACCGATTTCCACAGCCCGTACGCCCGACTCCAGGTAGAGTTCCGCAGCAAGTGTTTGGGCAATAAACTCTTCCCTGGGTACATTGGGCAGAAACCGGGTGGCATCTACGAAGATGGCGTGTCCGCCGAATGGTTCCTGGACCGGAACTCCGGCCTTCCGGAGGAGTTCCCCCAGGTAGTGGACCTGCTGTATCCTACTCTGCAGGTACCCAAATGTGGTGGCCTCCTCAAGGCCCCGTGCAAGTGCGGCCATATCCCTTCCCGACATACCTCCGTAGGTGATATAACCTTCAAACATAATATTATAGGTGGTGGCTTCCCGGTATAGCGATTTGTTTTTGAGGGCGATGAATCCTCCCATATTGACAATCCCGTCCTTCTTGCTGCTCATGGTCATTCCGTCAGCCAGGGAGAACATCTCCCGGATGATCTCCCTGATGGAGCACTCCTCATACCCCTTCTCCCGGGTCTTGATGAAGTAGGCATTTTCTGCAAACCTGGCGGCATCAAAGATCACCGGGATTCCATGCCGGTCGGCAAAGTTACGTACCGCTTTCATGTTCTCCATACTCACGGGCTGTCCACCCGTTGAATTACAGGTAACGGTAACTATAATCATAGGGATCCGCTCTTTTCCGTACACCTCTAGCACATTTTCGAGTTTGCCGATATCCAGGTTGCCTTTGAATGGGTGGTAAAGGGTAGTGTTGCTGGCCTCATCAATAGTGCAGTCAAAGGCAGTGGCCTTGCGAAACTCAATATGTCCCTTGGTGGTATCGAAATGTGCATTCCCAGGTACCACATGTCCCTCCTTGACCATCACAGAGAAGAGCACATTTTCGGCGGCCCTGCCCTGGTGAGTCGGCAGTATGTAAGGGAACCCTGTTAATGTAGTGATCACCTCTTTCAGTCGATCGAACGATTGGCTTCCGGCATAGGATTCATCGCCGCTCATGAGTGCCGACCACTGCTCCTGGCTCATGGCTCCGGTTCCTGAATCGGTTAAAAGGTCGATAAATACCTGGGCGCTTTTCAGGTTGAAAAGATTGTAGTGTGCCTCTTTGATCCACTGTTCCCGGTTGGTTCGGGTACTGGGGTGCATGGGCTCGACCATTTTGATTTTATAAGGTTCTGCGTATGGTAAATTCATGGGTTGCGGTTTGACGTGAAAACTGAGAATAGATGAATTGGATGGTGTCTGCCGAGCATAGAATACTCAGGCGCAGAAAGCGTCACGTTGCTTGATGTTCTGGAACAACCGTTTGGCGGTAATATGAGTGAGATTTACCATACCTGCTGCAAAGGTAGGGTGAACATAGAGATTCTTACACAACCAGGGGATGTTTTTGGGCAGATCGGCTCTCTGTTTTCGAACAGACCATTCTGGCGGGATGGGCTATTACTTCTCCCTTTCGGAGATATATTGGTTGTAATAACGTGAGATAATTTCAGTTCTTTTTACCTCTGCTTCTTTCATTCTGGCCTGGTGATCCTTTTTGGATTCGCCTTTTCTTTTTGGCTCGAAAACGGCGTCTGCAGCAAGCTCTTCCCTGTACCGGTTTTCGAAATATTTCAGAACAAAAATTTCGGGATGCACTTCCCACCGGGTCAGATCCCCTGCATATGTGATGCTATAAAAAGAGTTCCCATCCGGGTGAAAAACCAGGTCCATCACAGCTCCATCATTATCCGGGAACTGGTGAATCCTCTCACCCGTTTTAACATCCCACAGGATCAGTGACTGGTCGGCCGACCCGGTAACCAGGTAGTTGCCATCCGGACTGAACTCTGCCTCCAGGACCATCTCCCTGTGCCCTTTCAGGATAAAGAGCAGCTTCTCCTCTTTTAGATCGTACAACCTGGCTGATTTGTCTTTTGAGGAAGCCACCAGCAGGCGGCTGTCGGGACTGAACTCCACATCGTAGATGTCCTGGGTGGGGCCGTGAAGCTCTGAGATCACCTGTCTGCTCTCCAGATCCCATATGCGAAGAGTTAGATCGTTGCTTCCACTGGCTATCATTCGGTTGTCCGGGCTTATGCAAACCGACATAGTCACATCTTCATGTCCTCGCATCCGTTCCAGTAACAGACTGTTATAGACATCCCAGAGCAGGAAGGTTTTATTCATGGCCGAGGAGACAGCCCATTTGCCATCACTGCTGATCTCTACATTCCAGATGGTGGTGGCGTGGCCCTTCCAGTCGAACAGGTGCTTTCCAGCTCTATCCCATAGTTTGATGCTGTTGGCTCCTGCCGTCAGTATAAAATCCATTTTGGGTGGCATGTCCATGGCATTGACTGCCTTGTGGTGTGCACCTTCTACCTCAAGTTTTACCGAATAACTGTCCGGATCAAGCAATCGGAACGATCCGTCATCAAAACCGGCCAAAAGGAGCTTGCCATCCGGTGATATATTGATGGACGTTAGCGGCACTTTATATACCTGTCGATTCAGAATATAGGATGCGTCCTGTGAATAGGTATGGGCTGTTATCCCCCAGATAACTATAAGGACGGCAAAATATCTGTTCCAGGTATGCATTTTGGAAATATACCCATTTCATACAAAATACCCAATTATGGGGATAAGGAGCACTAAACTCTGATCTATTTTTGCAAGTTATTGATCCTTATGAGGATTTATTTGTTATAATAGGTCAATGGGAGATTCAAGGTGGTAGAAATTGCAGGGGCATATGTTGGTGAGTTGGTCGGACTGGTGAATGAGATGTCGCCTTACCTGTTACTGGGATTCTTATCAGCCGGACTGCTCAGGGTGGTATTTCCCAGGCAGATGATTACCAGGTACATGGGGCAAAACAACTTCAGGTCTGTGTTCAATGCTTCCCTGTTGGGAGTTCCCATGCCGCTCTGTTCCTGCGGTGTATTGCCAGCAGGGATTGGATTTTACAGGAGTGGAGCCTCCAGGGGTCCCACCATCTCCTTTTTGATCTCCACACCTCAGACAGGAGTTGATTCCATACTGGCAACATATTCCCTGCTTGGACTTCCCCTGGCCATTATCAGGCCGGTAGTAGCACTTTTTACGGGTCTTTTAGGAGGAGTACTTGGAAATGCAACGGAGAGAAACAGCAATGGCGGGAAAGATATAGAAAGTAAGAGCGAGGAGCATTATGAAAGATCCGTGAAAGAGTTGTTCAGGTATGGATTTGTGGAGCTGATACAGGATATTTCCAAGTGGCTGTTGATTGGTATGCTGGTGGCTGCACTGCTTGCTGTACTGATCCCTGGTGATTTTTTCACCAGCACGATCTCCAGTGAATACCTGGCCATGCTGTTGATGATAGCCGCTTCGGTACCGCTCTATATATGTGCCACGGGATCCATTCCCATTGTAGCTGTTTTGTTGATGAAAGGGATGGCACCTGGTGCTGCACTGGTCCTGCTGATGGCAGGTCCTGCTACCAATATAGCCACCATGGCAGTGATAGGGAATACCCTGGGAAAAAGATCCCTGTGGGTCTACCTGGGTACCATTATTGGCGGGGCGCTGTTTTTTGGGATTCTGGTCAATGAGCTGCTACCCAGGGAGTGGTTTACAGGTGCCATGCCATCTATTGCTCATTTGCATGACCACCAGACCGGGTGGTTCAAATGGGCCTCATCGGCGATCCTGGCGCTGCTGATTATGAATGGGTATTTAATGAAATTGCTTTCCAATCAAAAAGAGCGCAGGAGAGACAGGGAAAAAGCAAATAACATAAAAAAGAACATACTGCAATATAGGGTAGAGGGCATGACATGCGATCATTGTAAAGCCACAGTTGAACAGGGATTGAAGGATCTGCAGGGAGTCTCAGAAGTGATGGCCGACCGGGCAAGCAACCTGATCACTGTTCAGGCCGCTGAAATAACAGACAATCAAATTAAAGATACCATTGAAAATCTGGGTTACAGGTTTAAGGGAAGAGTTTAGCAGATGACTCTGAATGAATTACATACAGGCGATTCAGCGACCATAGCCCGCATCAGGGGCAGGGGAGCATTCCGTAAGCGTCTGACCGAGATGGGCTTTATCCGTGGTAAAAACATTACCGTAATAAAGTCAGCCCCATTAAAAGATCCCGTGGAGTACAGAATTCTGGATAGCAATGTCTCCCTGCGAAGGAGTGAGGCAAGCCTGGTGGAGGTAGTTTCGGAGGCAGATTACAGGAGTGTTATGCCCGGGCCCCCGGGCATTATTTCCGGTACTTTTCAGAGGGGACCGGTAGTACCCAGGCCGGGAAAAATTATTGATGTGGCCCTGGTGGGGAATCCCAACAGTGGTAAAACCACCCTGTTTAACCGTGTCTCCCGTTCAAAGGAGCATGTGGGGAACTATCCAGGTGTAACTGTCGATTCAAAGGAGGCGCTTTTCAATTACAAGGGCTATACTTTCCGTATTACCGATCTTCCGGGAACCTACTCCCTCTCCGATTATTCAAGCGAAGAGCGGTTTGTGAGGGAGCATATTCTGCAAAAAAAACCCGATGTGGTGGTCAATGTGGTCGATGCCAATAACCTGGAGCGGAACCTCTACCTCACAAGTCAGCTGATCGATATGGATGTGACAGTAGTTCTGGCACTCAATATGTATGATGACCTGATGGCCCGAAAGGATAAGATCGACCTGAGCCTGCTAAGCAAACTGTTGGGAATCAGAATAGTTCCAACAATCAGTCGCCGGGGAAAAGGGATATTCAGGTTGTTGAATCATATCATACGTGTTTTCGAGAATCAGGATCCTGATATCAGGCATATCCATATCAATTACGGAGAGGAGATTGAGCTATCGGTTCATAGACTACAGGAGTTGATTCGTAAAACACCTGCCCTGACCGACCACTACTCCTCCAGGTTTATCTCTCTGAAACTGCTGGAGCGGGATGATAGCTGTGCCTTTCTGATTTCACAAGCAGATAATTTCATTGAGATCCAGGAGAGAGCAAGGGAGGAGAATCAACGGATCAGCAACCTCTTCAGGGAGGAGACCGATACGTTAATTACAGATGCCCGATACGGTTTTGTGGCAGGAGCTCTTAAGGAGACCATGAAGAAGAGCGGGGTCGATCCCGGATTTTCCCGTTCCCAACGAATCGATCGCGTACTTACCCATAAATACCTGAGTTTTCCCATCTTCCTGGGATTTCTCTGGCTTATGTTTCATGCAACTTTCACCCTTGGAAAATATCCCATGGAGTGGATCGGATCAGGTGTGGAGTTGCTGGGTCAGATTGTCAATGCAAATATGGCGGAGGGGATCTTCAGGGATATGCTGGTCGACGGCGTCATAGGAGGTGTTGGAGGTGTGATCGTATTTCTTCCCAATATCCTGATACTTTTCTTCTTTATCTCCCTGATGGAGGATACGGGCTATATGGCCCGCACCGCGTTTATCATGGATAAGGTGATGCACCTGATCGGCCTGCATGGGAAGTCCTTTATACCCCTGATCATGGGGTTTGGTTGTAATGTGCCTGCCATCATGGCCACAAGAACCCTGGAGAACCGGAACGACCGGCTGCTTACCATGTTAATCATCCCCTTTATGTCCTGCAGTGCCAGGCTTCCGGTCTATGTACTGGTGGCAGGGGCTATTTTTCCAACAAAAGCAGGGCATGTGATTTTTATGCTCTACATGCTAGGGGTTCTTTTTTCCATGCTGATATCCATACTGTTTAAGAAGACTCTTTTTAAGAAAAGTGAGGCGCCATTTGTGATGGAGCTACCCATATACCGGTATCCCGGAATCAGGGTGATCCTGCGTCATATGTGGACCAAGGGAGAACAATACCTGAAAAAAATGGGGGGTGTGATCTTGGTGGCTTCCCTGGTGATATGGGTACTGGGATATTTTCCCAGGAATGTGGAGTATTCAAGGGATTATAATCAGCTTATTACCCTGGAGAAGCAGAAGGGTCCGGAGCAATCTGTATCTCAAATCATGCTGCTTACTCATCAGATGGAGTCGGAGCGCCAGCAAAACTCCTATATTGGGCGGATAGGAATGGCCATTGAACCGCTGATCAGGCCCCTGGGTTTTGACTGGAAGATGGGCATTAGCCTGGTAACCGGTTTTGCTGCCAAGGAGATTGTTGTCAGTACGATGGGTGTCCTCTACCAGGCAGATCCGGATATCGGGGAAGGGTCGGTCTCCCTGCAGGAGAGGATCAGGGAGCAGGTATATACAGATGGACCAAAGGCAGGGACTCCGGTATTTACTCCGCTGACAGGTATATCCTTTCTGCTCTTTGTGCTTTTTTACCTTCCCTGTGTGGCTGTAATTGTTGCCGTGGGCAAGGAGTCGGGAAGCTGGAAGTGGGCCGGTTTTGTGTTGTTCTATACCACGGCCATTGCGTGGACCTCCAGCTTTGTTGTATATCAGCTGGGCAGTTTGCTTCAACTGGGATGATTTTATTATCTTGAGCCCCCTAAAATATGTATATAGAATGCTGAAAAAGTTATCATTCCTTGTATCCATGCCTTTTATGGCAGTGCTCATGATTATTCTGATTGTTATCCTGGCGGTGGCCACATTTGTGGAAAGCGCATTTACCACACAGACTGCCTGGGCGGTGGTTTATGGAACACACTGGTTCGAGCTGTTGATGCTGCTCATCGGAATCAACCTGGTGGGGGTGATGGTTAAAAACAGATTCTTCAGACGAAAAAAGATTGTTGTGTTACTGTTTCACCTGTCATTTATCCTGATTCTGTTTGGAGCCTCTATTACCCGCTTTATCAGTTACGAGGGGACGATGCATATCCGGGAGAATGCTGCCTCCAATGTAATGTTAAGCGATAATGCTTACATAGATGTGGTACTGGAAGTTAACGGGGAGACCTCCAGTTACTCCAGAGAGGCAATGCTAACTGAACTGACTCCACACGATTTTCGCATGAGTGCCATCGTGGGGGGTGAAAAAATAAAGATCAGATCCAAAGAATATATGACCAGTGCCATGGAGCAATACATAGCTTCTCCGGGAGGAGAACCGTATCTTCAGGTGATGCTTGTAACCGATCATCAGACTTCTGCCGGAATCCCATCGGGAACCATCCAGGAAGTGATGGGTATGACTATAGGTTTCAATCATGAGGACAGAGCGGCCATGATAAATTTCTATTCACAGGGTGAAGAGATCTGGATGGTTTCTCCTTTTGCTGTTTCGGTGATGCAGATGGGTGGTAATGGGGGAGAGGAGTATGCTGCTGGTGAAGAGGTCCCCATCAGGGAAAGTACCCTTTATGCAATAGGGCATATACGGATGGCCCTCCAGAGTTTTATACCCTCCGCCAGGAAACAGATTGTACGTGTACCTGCCGGAGAGATGGGTTCACACCTGGGGGCGGTGAAACTGGAGATCAAATACAGGGGGATGGTTACCGAGGTGTATGTACCCGGACTGGCAAGGCTTACTGGTCAGCCTGTGGAGGGGAGTATGGGTGATCTTCACTATACCGTTACCTATGGCTCAAAAGAGATTCATTTGCCATTTTCACTATTCCTCAAAAAATTTGAAGTGGAACGCTATCCGGGCTCCAATAGTCCCTCTTCCTTTGCCAGCGATGTGGTTCTGGTCGACAAGGAGATGGGAATCCAGGAAGAACACAGGATATATATGAATAATGTATTGAAACACAGGGGATACAGGTTCTATCAGGCCTCTTATGATAATGATGAATTGGGAACCGTACTCTCTGTGAACAAGGACCGTGCAGGTACTTTTGTTACTTACCTGGGTTACCTGGTGCTGATTGCCGGTATGGTGATGGCACTATTTGTTCCGGGAACCCGGTTTGCCATGATTGCCAGGAAGTCGGCTCCGGTGGCACGATCCATCGCCATGATCATATTGCTGCTGGGTGGAAGCCTCTCGCTTTTTTCCCAGGAGGTACCGCCTAACGATGTGGCCAAAGATTTTGGCTATCTGTGGGTTCAGGACAAGGGAGGTCGTTTTAAACCCATGAATACCCTTTCCCATGAGGTGGTCAGAAAGATTACCAGGCATGCCAGGTACGAAAGCTACACCTCCGACCAGGTTCTGTTGGGAATGATCATCTATCCTGACGTGTGGCAGCAGAAAGAGTTGTTTAAGGTAAAGCACCCGGAATTGCACCGCCTCATTGGTTACAAGGGTGAATTGGTCAGTTTTAATGATCTGATGGATTCAACGGGAAATTACCTGCTTTCTGACCTGGTTAATGAAGCTTACGCCAAAAAGGTTGCATCACAAAGTGAACTGGACCGGGAGGTGATTAAGCTTGATGACCGGTTGAATGCCTTCTACCTCGTGCAGTCAGGCGGACTGATCCGTATATTCCCCGATCATGGGGCTGATAACCACAAATGGGCATCGGTAAGTGAAGCAATGGCTGGACAGATGAACCAACAAGAGGATACCATGAAGAGTGTATTTCTCCGGTACCTCACTGCACTGCAACAGGGTGATTATGGTGCTGCCGGGATTTATGTGAACCAGCTTAGCGAAAATCAGTTTTCCGGTGAAATTCTCCCTTCCGAGTCAAAAAAGAGGATGGAGGTTATATACAACAGGATCAATATATTTCCACAACTGGCAAGATTTTACGCGTTTTTCGGGATTATCATGATGGCGCTTTCGTTCCTGCTGGTTTTCAGACCACGCAAAATTTATAGCTATCTCTTCAGGGTAGGGGTGATTCTTCTGGTGGTGGCACTTGTGGTCCATACGGTGGCCCTTGCAGGCAGATGGTATATCAGTGGTCATGCCCCCATGAGTAACGGGTATGAGTCGATGATCTTTGTCTCCTGGGTGACCCTGCTTGCCGGATTGATTTTTGTGAAACGATCGGGATATGCCCTGGCGCTCACTGCCATACTATCGGCACTTGCTTTGATGGTGGCCGGAATGAGCAATATGAACCCGGAGATTACAAACCTTGTACCTGTACTGAAATCTCCATGGCTCACTATTCACGTGACAGTGATCATGGCTGGGTACGGATTTCTGGGACTGGCCTCTATCCTGGGACTGCTTAATGTGGTATTCTATGCTTTTCTCAATCCTTCTAACAAAACAAGGCTGGAGGAGGTGATCCTGCAGGTTACCGGGGTGAACCAATTAACCCTGATTGTGGGGCTCTATTTCATGACTGCAGGGGTGTTTCTGGGTGGTGTTTGGGCCAATGAATCGTGGGGACGTTACTGGGGATGGGATCCCAAAGAGACCTGGGCGCTGATTACTGTGCTGGTTTATGCTTTTGTTGCCCATATGCACAGGATTCCAGGTTTAAGAGGAAGGTTTGCCTTTAACCTGGCTACCTTTATCAGCTATAGTTCGGTAATAATGACCTATTTTGGGGTTAACTATTTCCTGGGTGGAATACACTCCTATGCGAGTGGTTCATCTTTTAAGATCCCCTTCTGGGCCTACCTGGCACTACTTATGTTTGTGGGGCTAGCGCTGTTTGCTTATAAGAAACAGCAAAAACAGTTGCCGGAGAAGAGTCCCCAGGATCTATAGGTGATCAGTAGGGTACATCGTTCATACCGGTGCGGTCCCTGGAGCCAAAGTCCATCACACAATTGACCCGGTAGGTTTTATGTGGTCTGATAGCAACACCAATGGAGTTGAAATCAGGTGAAAGAATGTTATTCCGGTGGCCCAGGTTTTTAATTCCCTTATCGATCAGGAGGGAGATCACAATATCGATGGCTCTCTCATAACCGTATGAGCAGTTTTCGCCTACATGGTTGTATGTATTTCCCATCAGTGGCTCAAAACGATTGTTAAAACCGCTGTGACCAGTAGTTCCTTTATCTCCTGACCTCTGAGCATGACCCTGTGCTATTGCAGTTAGATCCTGTTCAGACACCAGAGGTACAAGGTTGGTAATTTTTTTCAGATCTCTGTGGAGGGACCTGATGTAGCTGCTGTTCTCCAGCTGTTTCTCTTCAATATAGCTATTCAGGAATGTTCTGGCAAAAAGCGGACCGTCATACCTTGCCATATTGATAAACAGGATCACCTTTTTCTCCTCATCATTGAGGTATTCACTCTCACCGGCTCTGTTGAGCGTCCTGACAATATCGGTTTCCCACCCGGACCATGGGTTTGATTGCGCCATCAGGGGCAGAGGGAGAATCAGGAACAATAAAAGGAGAGTCCTACGAATCATAATGGATCATATATACATCGTAGTCTTCAAACACATCAAATCCGAGACTTCTGTAGAGTTTGATTGCCGGAGTGTTATCGCGGTGTACCTCAAGCTTCAGGGGAGACCTCTTATCCCTGGCAAATGCAAGTGATTCCAGGGCTAGTTTACGGCCATAACCTCTTCCCTGAAGGGAAGGCAGAACCGCAAAATGATGCATCAGTACGCGTCGTCCGTCCCATGTAAGCCAGGAGGTACCTATGATCCTGCTGTTCAAGTCATCTTCCATGATCAGAAATTTTCCGCCCTGGGTATTGCATCGGAGGATAATTTCAGGTGTATCACCACGCTCCACTGTATATATCCCTGTCTCTCTCCAGAGGGCCTCAATCTGTGGAAAATCGCCGGGGTTATAGTTCCGGATGATCATTCCATATTATACTTTTACCACATAAACCTGACTAGTCTCATAACGGATCACCTTTATGGATTCTCCTTTCTCAATTAATCCAAACTCAGATTTGGCATCATAGAGTTTATCGTGAATCATTACACGACCCGAGGGTCGAAGGACCGTATGAGCTACTCCCACCTCCCCGATCAGGCTTTGCTGTTCGGTTTCCACACCTATAAAACCCTCCTCAGTGCGTTGTTCACTTTTTAAAACGAGATTGCTGAAGGCGGTGGTGGTAAGCAGTTTCTTGGTGGTCCAGAGGGAGAATATGACCCCCATCAGCACCGCTACCAGGACCAGGCTTAATGATTTCATCAATATGCCAAGCCCTTCACCTGTAAACTCAGGATTCTCGAATACGACGTTATCGACCAGGCTCAGGGTGAGCCCTGTAATAACGGCAATAATCCCGGCTATACCCGCCACCCCGAAACCGGGAATGGCAAAAATCTCAACCATGATCAGAACAATGCCCACAATAAAGAGGATC
>DAOWNM010000304.1 GCA_030642565.1 Bacteroidota bacterium
CCATATAACAGTAAATATGAGCAAAATGTGTATGCTCTTCCCCCTGAGCCCCGGGCGGTTTCCAATGCCATTATCGGATTTACCAGGGAGTAATTGATGCGCGGTATTTACATTCATATACCATTTTGCCGTAAGGCGTGCAGGTATTGCGACTTTTTCTTCTCGGTAAGCCTGCAGTATATGGATCTGTTTGTGGACACACTGGTGGAGGAGATCAGACAAAAAGGAGAGGTCAATCCGGGCCGCTCCCTGGAGACCCTCTACCTGGGTGGAGGCACCCCCTCTTTGTTGTCCTCTTTTCACCTTGAAAAAATTATTAATGCCATTCACAGGCACCATACATTTCGGGAGAATCCGGAATGGACCGTGGAGTGTAATCCGGACGATCTGGATATTAGCATGGTAAGGAAGCTGCATCAGATGGGATTTAACCGCTTGAGCATTGGGATTCAATCCTTTCATGAAAGAGATCTGAAGATCATGAATCGGTCCCACAATACAGATCAGGCCGAAGCGTCGGTCAAACTGGCCGCATCGTCCGGATTTGAAAATCTGACCATTGATCTGATCTATGGCATTCCCGGGCAGACCTCTACCGAATGGGAAGAGAATATTGAGAAAGCACTCTCCCTGCCACTCTCCCATCTCTCTGCTTACCATCTTACAATTGAACCGGGAACTGTATTTGATCACTGGAGAAAAAAGGGGAGGATTGCCCCGGTGCCAGAGGAGGAGAGTGTATACCAATACAGAATCCTGAGGAAAAAACTGGTTTCAGCCGGATTTGAACATTATGAGCTATCCAATTTCGGCCGTAATGGAAGGGTTTCGGAACATAATATGCTCTATTGGTCAGGAAAACCTTACCTGGGCCTGGGCCCTTCGGCCCACTCTTTTGATGGAGAACGGCGGAGCTGGAACATCTCCTCATTAAAAGAGTATATGGAGCGTATTGCTTCCGGGAAGGAGACCGGTGAAACAGAGCATCTCTCAACCAGGGAGAAATACCATGACTATCTGATTACATCGCTGAGAACCAGGTGGGGAGCCGACCCCACATATATAGAAAAAGCATTTGGAAAACAGTTTCGTAACCATTTTGAAAAGCAGGCTCAACTATTTCTTAAGAGAGGTAGCATGTTTGGTATAGAAGGGAGGGTGGTCATTGATCCCGAACGGTGGCTGATTACCGACCACATACTAAGGGCCCTTTTTATGGATTAGGCTCCGGCGGCTGCCTTGGCTATACCGATCAGCTGTTCCAGTTTTTCCCGAAGGGTATCATAACTAAACTGTTTTTTACCCAGTTCGAAATTGTAATCAGAAATTTCTGTGGCCAGGGTGGGGTTGTAAATTATTTCCGCCATGGCGCTGACAGCTTTACCGGTAAGTTCTCCGTTTTCAATCATGATGGTTTTGAATCCTTTGCTGCCTATATCAGGAAGATAGACCGGTTCGTAATTGTTGACGAAGATGGGCCGTTTGGCCAGCACCGCCTCCACAAAGGCATTTCCAAAACCCTCATAAGTGCTAAAATAGGTACAGGCTGTAGCCTTGGCATAGGCATCTGACAAGGAAAACCGCACCTCACCATCTCCATTGGATAGACCTTTGTTGTGAAACAGGTGGTAAGCAAAACTGACCTGTTCGCCTAGTTTTAGTTCGTGTATCAGGTTTACCAGCTCGTTGTAGTAGGCACTGCCGGCATCGTCTGCATAGTTACCGGTAATGATCAGTTTAATCTTTTTATCGTTAAGCTCATGGATCAGGCGGATGGCCGATTCAATCCCTTTGCGCCTGACAATGCGGGTGATCTGAAACAGAAACAAATCTGTTTTATCGAATCCCATATGTTTGGCCAGGTTCTCATTTTTTTTAGTATGGAGCCCGAAAGGCTGATCGAAATTCATCACATTGGGTACATTGACCGCTTCACGACCAAAACGTTCCTTTAGCGTATTGACAGCATGGGTGTTAATTACAGCATGTACCGAATTGGGAGCCCTTAGTGGAAAAATCTCAGAAATAAAATCATTAATCTCCTTATGGGGCGACAGATACCTGTCGCCGCGCTCCCAAGCAAAATCATGGTCGTGGGTAATGGTGGGTATCCCGGTCTTATGTACTGCTTTATTAATAGCCATTCCCATCTCCAGGTGGGAGGGGAGGGCAGTGGCGTTTTCAGAGATAAGCAGTTCGATTTTTCGCTCCTGTATCCAATACACGATCTTTTTATAGATCACCTTTGAATAGAGATTTAGATGCTCTATCAGCTCTTCTTGATTGGTTTCAGGGTAGAAAAAAGCTTTTTTCTGACTCCAGAAACTCTCGGGAGAGAAAAACGACATTTCCGGAACCAGGGTTTCTGTAGCAGGGTCCATGGGGCGTTCCTGAAACTGTCCCGATAGTGTGAAAATACGGTGTCCCATTAATTTCAGGACATCGATCCATTTTTCGGTCTCCAGCGCCACTCCATCCACTCCACCGATCCGCCCAATGATTATACCGATGTTCATGCCGGGAGAGGAGTTTTATTTAAGTACGAATGATGATTGACCTATTATTTTCCCTTCGGAGTAGAGCTCAACGGTATGTTCTCCAGGTACAATCTCCCCATCGTTGTTCCAGAAGATCGAGACCGGCAGATCCTCATTTTCGTAGTTGATAACCCTGGAGGCAGAGACAGGAATCTGCTCACCGTTATATTCTATCATCTCCAGCTCGGGAGACCCCAGCACCACCTGGTCGGGTCTGATAATTCGCAGGAAGATGCTTTTCTCTCCGGTGATGGCCACTTTGTTGGCTCTGAGAACAAAATCAATCCTTACTTTCACAGCCGTTCTGATCCTTTCGGTCTTCTTGTCGCGTTTGTTTAACATGACCAGATCAATCATGGACGCCTGAAGGGTGGTGGCCAGGTCCTTGATCTCCTCCAGCTGGGTTTTATCCTTCTGAAGCTGCTCTTTTTCGGTGTTCAGGCGCAGTTCAGTGTTCCGTAGCTGTTTATTCTCGGCCATCAACTCCTGGTTTTTCATATCCAGAGAATCGATTTGTACGATATAACTACGCAAAACGGTACGCAGGGTCTCCATCTCTTTCCGGTACATCCGGATCTTGTAGGTATCTTCCGCCTGAATAGAGATAAGCTTGTCAATTTTCTCCTGCTGCTGCTTCATCTCCACCTGGAGTTCAAGACTGTTTGTTTCAAGAGTATCATATCTGAAATAGATGTTGCGCAACTCCCCCTCCAGCGAATCTTTTTCAATGCGAAAAAACTCCGTTTTTTCAGCCAGATCGGTCGAAATCAGGTTCA